>CAZRGD010000366.1:0-2939 GCA_964599505.1 uncultured Nitrospirota bacterium
GGTGAGGGATGGGGGATGAGGGGGTGGTGCCGGCCTGCGGCCGGCGACGATCGTTTCGCAGGCAGCTTCCGTCCCCACCTCATCAGCCCGAAGGGCTGTCCTCTCCTACCTCCCTATTTCCCTACCTCCCTATCTCCCTATCTCCCTCCGCACCGCGAGCGAAGCGAGCGCCCACCCGCCACGTGCCCCGCGCGGCTAGAACGCCTGGCCGAGGGAGAAGTGGAGCTCGCCGCGCCCCTCGTTGCCGCGGCGGTTGAGCTTGATGCCGTAGTCCAGCCGCAGGGGGCCCACCGGGGTGCGGATACGCAGGCCGAGACCGAGGGTGCGGCGCAGGCGGCCCGGCCGCTCCAGAGGGTCGCGGCTGGCGAAGACGTTGCCGATGTCGGTAAAGACGACGCCGCGCAGGAGGCGGTAGATGGGGAACCGCTCCTCCACGTTGAGGAGCAAGAAGGAGGTACCCCCGAGCTGGTCACGGTTGTCGCCGGCGAGCTCGTCCTGGCGGAAGGCGCGCAGGGAGGAGGCGCCACCGAGGAAGTAGCGCACCTGGATCGGCTCCGTCTCGCCGCCGCGGGTGGTGAGGATGGAGCCGCCGCGCACGCCGGTGGCGGTGGTCCACCCGGGCCACGGGGTGAAGTAGGCGGCCGCCTGGCCGCCGAGCTTCACGAAGTTGCGCTCCGACAGGAGCAGGTCGGTGGACCACTGGACGTCGCTGCCCAGAACCCAGCCCCGGGTCGGGTCGAGGGGGTTGTCGCGTCCATCCCAGAGGAGCGAGGCAATCCCGCTCGCCAGGCCGATGCGGCCGAGGTCGGCGTCGGTCACCCGCACCTCGCCGGTGACATCCGAGAGGCTGGAGTTCTCGTACTGGAAGCCGAGGGAGCCGTGCAGGTGGGGAAAGAGCTCCCGTTCGAGGATCGCCGAGGTACCGATGGTGGTCTTGGTGAAGTTCTCGAACTGACGGCTCGTCTCCAGCGCGTTGAGGAGCACCCCCGTGTGGCTGTCGAAGAGGCGCGGCTCACGCCCCGAGAGGGAAAAGGTCTGCTCGATGGAGGAGAGGCGGGTGAGGAAGGCGACGGGGCGGTTGTGGCCAAAGGGGCTGAGATGGGAGATCTCCACCGTGGTGCGGAGCTGCTCGGCGGTGCCGAAGCCGATGGACCACGCCACCGACCCCTGCTTGCCCTCGTCCACATCGACCACCACGTCGCGCACGGTGGCCCCGGCCAGGAGTGGGTCGGGCGCCACCTCCACCTGCTCGAAGAGGCCGAGACGGGCGAGGGCCTGGCGGGTCTCATGGAGGCGGTCCGGGTCGAGGGGGTCACCCTCGTGGTAGCGCAGCTCACGCCGCACCACCGGCTCGGCGGTGCGCTCGAGGCCGCGAATGTGGGTCGCGCCGATGCTCGACTGCGCCCCCTCCTCGACGTTCAGCTCCAGCCGCCACCGCCCCTTACCCAGAGGAATGAGGTGGCTCCGCACCTGCGCCTCCAGGAGGCCACGGCGGCGGTAGGTGGCGACCATCCGCCGGCGCAGGTCACGCAGGGTCGGGAGGAGCAGGGGCAAGGGCGTCTCGAGGCCGGCGAGCAGCGCGTCGCGATCGATGGCGTGGGCGCCGGTGAGGCTGATCTCGGTCACCATGGCCACCGGACCCGGCTCCACGGCCACATCGATCACCATCCCCGCGTCGGTCTGCCGGGCGTCGTAGCGGACGAGGCGCGCCTGGTAGTGGCCCAGGAGGCGCAGGTGCGCCTTGATCGCCGCCCGATCCGCCTCGAACAGGTCGCGCCGGAACCACGCCGGACGGCCGAAGGAGCGGTGCCGGGCGAGGCTCATCACCTGGCGGATCGTAGCCTCGTCGACCGCCCCGCCGGTGTCGATGTGGATCGCCGCCACCGCCACCTGTCGCCCCTCATGGCAGCGCACCGCCAACCGCTGCTCGCCGGGCCGCACCCCCGGCCGAACCTCCGCGACCTCGACCCGGGCATCGCCGTACCCCTCGCGCCGGTAGAGCGCCACCAGCCCCGCCGCCATCTGCTTGCGGCCGGTCGCATCGAGGTTGGTGTGGCGGGCCAGGTCGAGACCGTCGACCACCTCCCGGCGCGACAGGGCATGGTTTCCCTCCACCTCCACCACCGTCCGAATCCCCGGATCGATGGGGACCACCAGCCGCCCCCAGCGGCTCCCCGCCTCCGCCTCCACCGTAATCGGCCCCACCCTTGCCTCCAGGTAGCCGCGCCGCCGCAGATCGTCGGTGAGACGCGCCGCGTGGTCGTCGAAGGCCACCGGCCTGAGGTGATCACCGAAGTGGAGGCCAAGGACCCACCACAACCGCCAGCGCGCCACCGGGAGCGGACCGGTAAAGCGGACCCGGGTGAGGCGCAGGGGCGGCCCCGGCACGATGCGGAAGGTGACCGAGACGGCGCGCTCCGCCTCCACCTCGTCCACGTCCGTTGCCACCAACGCCTGCGGATACCCCTCGCCGCGATAGAGGGCGCGCAACCGTTCCGGCGCCGCCGCGAGAGCGGCGCGATCCAGCGGCGTCCCCGCCGCCAGCCCCACCGCCTGACGCAGGATCTGAATCGGGAAGTGGTGGTCGGTGAAGCGCAGGTGGCTGAGGAAGATACGGTCGACACCGTGATAGACGAGGCGCACCCCATCGCCGTCGGCCACCACCTCCAGACGGACATCGTCAAAGGCACCGGTGGCGTAGAGCCGCTTCAGGTCCGCGTCCGCCAGGTCCGCCGAATACGGGTCGCCGACACGCAAACGGAGGATCGCCTGGAAGACGGCCGGCGGCCGCCGCACCGACTCCACCTCCACCGCGGTGACCCGTGGCGTCGCCGCCGCCGGGGTCACCACCCCGAGCAGCAACGCCACCCCCACCCATCCGCGAACAATCCATCCCATGGCGCGCGGGAGCGTAGCGTGGCGGGGGGGCGGCGGGGTGG
>CAZRGD010000367.1:0-2918 GCA_964599505.1 uncultured Nitrospirota bacterium
AGCGAGTCCATGGTCAGGGCGTGGAAGGCGATCCCCTCCGCCACCGCAAAAAAACAGAGGGTGAGGAGAAGGGCGCGGAGGCCGGGGTGGAGGGACCGGCGATAGACGGGTGGGGCGACGGCGTCCCGCCGCGCGCCTCGGACGCCACCCACCAGACCTTGGGTAGGAGCGGGCTCCCGCCCGCGATCCGGGGCCGAAGGCCCCGCCGGCCCTACGGGCCGGGGTCGCGAGGAGGAGCTCGCTCCTACCGAGAGCAACCGCCGGCCGGGAGGAGTGTCGCGTCGCACCATGGGATTACGGGAGAAAGACCATCGACGACGGCGGGAGCTGGTGGGCGTCGTTGATCGGTACGGTGGTCACCGGCTGGTCGGTGGCGGTGTCGATCAGGACGACGCCGGGGGCGGCGGAGGACTGATCGGCGATCGCCAGGAGGCTCCCGTCGGGGGAGGCGGTGATCTCCGGCAGGTAGGCGGTGGTCTCGTAGACCGTCGCCCCGATGGCCCCGGTGGCGGGGTTGAAGGCGACCACCCGGTTGTCGGGGTTTGCCCAGTCGAGGCCGCTCACCACCACGTACCCCTTGGTGGGGGAGACGACCGCCAGCTCGCCCAAGTCGCCGTCGAGGTCCACACCCTTCACCACGGTGGTGGCCCCGGTGAGGTCGTCGTTGAGCCGCTCGACACCGCCGTCCGCCACCCCCCAACTCCCGGTGGTGGCCACGAAGAGGTGGTCGCCGTCGGTGGCGAAGCGGGAGCTCGGGTTCACCCCGTCCAGGTCGAAGGAGGCGGTCACCTGATTCGTCGCCGGGTCGATGACCGCCACCGTCGAGTGGTCGGTGGGGGTGAAGAAGTTGTCCTCGTCGAGGCGCTGGAGGGTGACGAGGAGTGAGCCGCGCCACTCGATGATCCGGTCCATCTCCGGGATGCCGTCCCGGTCGGCAAACTGAGACAGGTCGATGGTGGCGATCTCGCTCCCGTCGGTGGGATCGGCCACCAGGAGGGAGGGAGCACCGTAGCGGGTGACGTAGAGGCGGTCGCCGGCCAGGGCGAGGTCGTGGGGGTTGGAGCCGCTGCCGGTGGAGACCTGGTAGGTCGTGGCGAGCCCTTGCGCCGGGTCGAGGGACTGGAGGTTGTCGGCGCCGAAGCGGTTGAGGGCGTAGACCTGACCGCCGGCGGTGCGCAGGACCACATCGGTGGAGACCGGGTCGGGGGCGGTGGCCACGGTGGGGTTCGCCGCGGGGGTGGAGGCGAAGACACGCCCCTCGGTGCCGCTGTAGTCGGCGGCGGCGACGACCAGGGTGGGGCCGTGAAACTCGACGCTGGCCACCGAGAAGGTGGTCCCGCCACCGCCCCCGGAGCCACCGCAGGCGGCGAGGGCGGCAAGGGCGGCCGGCAGCAGGGTAGAGGCGAGGGTGCGAAGGGTGGGTCTCATGGTGGGGCTCCTTTCGGTGGGGGGTTGGCAGTCGGATCAGAAGGTCCACACCACCCCGGCGCGCGCGCTCCGCCCGGGGAGGGGAAAGCCGGCGACGTCGGCGGTGGCGTCGTCGGTGAGGTTGTCGATCTCCACGGTCACCGTGGGACCGGCCTTGCTGCGTGGGCGCCACCGGAGGCCCACGTCGTGCAGGGTCCGGCCGGCGACGACCGCCAGGTTGGCCCGGTCGAGGGGACGCTCCCCCTGGTAGTGGAGGCTGTAGAAGGGGGCGAACCGCTCCCCCTCCCAGGTCACCCGCGCCGCCACCTCGTCGGCGGGCCTCCCCGGCAGGGGGTTGCCCTCGGCGAAGGCGTCGCCGGAGCGGTCCACGGTGGTCTGGTGGGTCCAATTTACGGTGAGGGCGAGGAGGCCGAGGTGGGCCTGTGCCTCCACCTCGTGGCCGCGGACGGCGGCGCCGCTCGCATTCACCGGCCGGGCGACCCGCTGGCTCGTCTGGACGAGCTGGATCAGGTCGGTGAGCGTCAGGTGGAAGTAGGTGTAGGCGAGGCGCACCGCCACCGACCCGGCGTCGCCCTCCCACTCCCCGCCCACGTCCCAGGTGGTGCCGCGCTCCGCCTCGAGATCCGGGTTGCCGAGGAGGGCGCCGCGGTCGCCGAAGAGCTCGGAGAAGCTCGGCTCACGCACGTAGCGGCCAAGGTTGGCGCGCAGGGAGAGATCGTCGGTCGCCTCCCAGCGCACGCCGAGCTTGCCGGTGAGGTGGCCCACGTCGGGGCGCGAGCCGACCGCTCGTGGCAGACCGGCGAAGGTGACCGTGCCGGCGAAGTCGTAGCGGTACCGCTCGTAGCGCACCGTTGGGGCGACGGTGAGGCGGTCGCCGATCAGGGCGATCCGATCCTCGGCGGCGACGGTCACCACCTGCCTGGACTGCGGGGTGGCGCTGGCGGCCGCGACGAGGCGGTTGGTGGAGCGATACCGCTCGGCGAGCCCCTGGCCGAGGAGGGTGAGCCGGTGGCTCCCGACCTGGCGCACCCCCTTCACCGTCGCCCCGGCCGAGGTGGTGGTCTCGTCGTTCGCCTGCCTCCCCACCCCCACCTCGCCCTTGCGGTCGGTGAAACGGAGCCGCTCCACCTCGCCGAAGAGGCGCGCGGTCACCCCGGCAAGACGCCCCTCCTCGCCCGCCCAGAAGAGGGCCGCGATCTCCCGCCCCTGGCTCAGGTGCGCCTCACTGGAGGAGAGGGGAGCGAGGCCGGGGACCCCGGCGCTGCGGGCAAAAGTCAGGGAGGTGGCGCGCCACCGGCCGCCCGGGGCCGGGCCGTCCGCCTTCAGGAGCAGGCTCACCTGCTCCCGGCGGTTGTTGCTCCGCCGGTGGCGAGCATCGTCCGCGCCGTTCAACGGCGTGCCGTTGTCGTCGTCGAAGGGGAAGTCGCCGGCAGTGTGCAGGAAGTCGAGGTGGGCGGGGAGGTGGAGGCGACCGGCAGGGCGGGCGTGGG
>CAZRGD010000368.1:0-2896 GCA_964599505.1 uncultured Nitrospirota bacterium
CGCCACGCCCCGCCCGGAGGGAGGGGGGGGCCCACCCTCGTCACGACCGCCTAAGTCCGACAGGCTCCTAGCCCCTTGACCGGAAGGCGGCGGGCGGTTTGAGTCGGGCCATGGGGTGGCAGGGTGGCCAGGGACGGATCGGGGTGGCGCTGGCGGCGCCGGCGGTGGTGGGGCTTGTCTGCTTCGTGGCCCTCCCCTTTGTGGCCGCGGTGGTGGTGTCGTTCAGTGATCTGCGCCTCGCGGCGCCCACCGCCCCCCACTGGGTGGGATGGGCGCAGTACATGCGGGTCCTCGGTGATCCCCTCTTCCGCCGGGCGCTGGCCAACAACCTCCTCTTTGCGGCGGTGGTCGTGCCGGTGCAGACGGCCCTCGCCCTCGCCCTGGCGGTGGCGCTGCACCGCCGCTGGGCCGGGCGTGGTGCGGTACGCGCCCTCCTCTTCCTCCCGGTCCTCTTTCCCATGGCCCTGGTGGCGGTGGTGTGGACGCTGCTGCTCGCCCCCGGCCCCCACGGCCCGGTGAACGCCCTCCTGGCGGCGGCGAGCGGCGGCGCCTGGCGCCCGCACGACTTCCTCCACGACCCCCACTGGGCCCTGCCGGCGATCATCGCCCTGTCGGTGTGGCAGGGGATGGGGTTCCAGATGGTGATCCTCGCCGCGGGGCTGGAGGCGATCCCGCCCGAGCGGTACGAGGCGGCGCGGGTGGACGGCGCCGGGCCGTGGCGGCGGCTGCTCCACGTGACCGTGCCGGGGCTCGCCGGCCCCCTCACCTTCGTGGTGGTGGCGACCTCGATCCTCGCCTTCCGCCTCTTTGACCAGGTGCGAATCATGACCCGTGGGGGGCCGTCCGGGGCGACCACCACGGTGATCCACGAGGCGGTGGTGGCCACCTTCGATCGCCAGGAGGTGGCGCGCGGCGCGGCGATGACGACCCTCTTCTTTCTCCTGGTGGCGGCCCTGGCGCTGATCCAGCGGCGCCTCTTCACCCGGGGGGCGGGACGATGAGACGGCTGGGACGCGGCCTGGGACGCCTCGCCCTGGTGGCCGCGGCCCTCCTCTACGCGGCGCCGGTGGCGGTGATGGTGGCCGGGAGCCTGAAGCCGGCAAGGCGGGTCCTGGCGGAGGCGGGCGGCGCCCGCGCCTTCGATCTCACCGGTGCCACCCTGGCGGGCTACCGCACCTGCCTCACCGAGGTGGGCTTCGGTCGTTTCCTCCTCAACTCCCTGGCGATCAGCGGCGCGGTGGTGGTCCTGGGGCTGGTGGTGAACGGGGCGGCGGGGTACGCCCTGGCCCGGCTGTCGTGGCGCGGCCGCCGCTGGGTGCTGACCGCGATCCTGGCGATGATGGTGGTCCCCTTCGAGGCCATCGCCGTCCCCCTCTTCTATGGCGCCGCCCTCCTCGGGGTGCGCGACACCTACGCGGTGCAGATCCTGCCCTTCGTGGCCAACAGCTTCTCCATCTACCTCTTCTACAGCTTCTTTCGCGGCCTGCCGCGGGCGCTGGAGGAGGCGGCGGCGGTGGACGGCGCCTCGACCCTGCGCTGCCTGATGGAGGTGGTGGTGCCGAACAGCGGCCCGGTGGTGGCGACGGTCGCGATCCTCACCCTCCTCACCCAGTGGGGGAGCTACCTCTGGCCGCTGCTGGTCACCAGCGGCCCGGCGGTACGCCCCCTGCCGGTGGCCCTCACCACCCTCTACACCCTGCCGCCGCGCGACTGGGGGGCGATCCTCGCCTTCGGGGTGATGATGGTGGCGCCGCTGCTCCTCCTCTTTCTCCTCTTCCAGGGCGCCTTCCTCCGCGGCGTGGCGGCGGGCGGGGTGCGGCGGTAGCGATGGCGAGCCTGGAGCTGATCGACCTCTCCCTCGCCTTCCCCGGCGGCGGCTTCGGGGTCCGTGACCTCTCCCTCGCCCTCGCCGACGGTGAGGTGGTGGCGGTGGTGGGGCCGTCGGGGTCGGGGAAATCGACCCTCCTGCGCCTGGCCGCGGGGCTGGAGTCGCCCACCGCCGGCCGGGTGGTGATCGGCGGTCGCGACGTCACCGCCGTCTCGCCGGCGGCGCGCGACGTCGCCATGGTCTTCCAGAGCTACGCCCTCTACCCGCACATGAGCGTCGCCGCCAACCTCGCCTTCCCCCTGCGCATGCGCCGGGTACCCCGGCGCCGGCGCGAGCGCCGGGTGGCGGAGGTGGCGGCGATGCTCGACCTCACCGGGCTCCTCCACCGCCGCCCCGCCGCCCTCTCCGGCGGCCAGCAGCAACGGGTGGCGATCGGCCGGGCGGTGATCCGCGACCCCGCCTGTTTCCTCATGGACGAGCCCCTCTCCAACCTGGACGCCCGCCTGCGCGAGCGCATCCGCGGCGAGCTGGCGCAGCTCCTCGCCCGGCTCGCCACCACCACCCTCTACGTGACCCACGACCAGGCCGAGGCGGTGACCCTCGGCCACCGGGTGGCGGTGGTGCGCGAGGGTCGCCTGCAGCAGGTGGGAAGGCCGGCGGCCCTCTTCACCCGGCCGGCGAACGCCTTTGTCGCCGCCTTCCTCGGCAGCCCGGGGATGAACCTGGTACGCGGCGAGGTGGCGGCCACCACCGGCGGGGTGGTGCTGCACCTCGCCGGGGCCACCCTCGCCGTGGCGGGAACGGCAGCGCGACCGCGGCCTGGGGCGGTGGTGGTGGGGTTTCGCCCCGAGGCGGTGCGGCCGGTGGCGCCGGGGGAGGGGATCGCCGCCACGGTCGCGGCGGTGGAGCCCCTCGGCCACGAGACCGTGGTGCGCTGCACCCTCGCCACCCCGGCCGTCGTCGACGCCCCGCGCCCGGCCCACGCCCCGGGCCCCACCCCCCGCCCCACCCCCCGCCCGCCTCCCCGCCCACACACCCCCGCCAGCGACCGCCCCCCCCCACCCACCC
>CAZRGD010000369.1:0-2891 GCA_964599505.1 uncultured Nitrospirota bacterium
GATAGGCAGTTCTCAAGAAGGTACGGTGCTCGGCGGGCCTCTGCCCGCCCTACGGACGGTGCCATCTCGAGCCTGCATTGCTATTTTCGCTGATCCTCTCTGCGCGAGATGACCAACCGAGGCTTCCGGGCTTCGGCCCCCCGCTTGCCGCAGGGCGGACGGTGGCGGATCCTTGTCGGCTTGCCCCGGAGCCGCCATGCGCTACATCACCACCCCGATCTACTACGTCAACGACGTCCCCCACATCGGCCACGCCTACACCTCGGTGGCCGCCGATACCCTTGCCCGCTTCTACCGCCTCCTCGGGGAAGAGACCTTTCTCCTCACCGGCACCGATGAGCACGGCCAGAAGGTGGAGAGCTCCGCCAAGGCGGAGGGAATCGAGCCGATCGAGCTCGCCGATCGGGTGGTGAAGCGGTTTCAGGGGGTGTGGGAGCGGCTGGAGATCGCTCCGGACGACTTCATCCGCACCACCCAGCCGCGCCACGCCAAGGCGGTGCAGCACCTCTTCCGCCAACTCGAAGCCAAGGGCGACATCTACCTCGGCAGCTACGAGGACTGGTACTGCACTCCGTGCGAGTCGTACTGGACCGAGCTGCAGCTCGACGACGCCGGCCACTGCCCCGACTGCCACCGGGAGGTAACCAAGCTGGCGGAGGAGAGCTACTTCTTTCGCCTCTCCCGCTACCAGGAGCCGCTCCTGGCCCACATCCGCAGCCACCCCCACTTCATCCAGCCGGAGGTGCGGCGCAACGAGATCCTCCGCTTCGTCGAGGGGGGGCTCAGGGACCTCTCCATCTCCCGCACCACGTTTTCTTGGGGGGTCCCGGTCCCGGACAACCCGAAGCACGTGGTCTACGTCTGGTTCGACGCCCTGATCAACTACCTCACCGGCGCCGGCTACCCGGACGACGGGGAGCGCTTCGCCCACCAGTGGCCGGCGAGCGTGCATATCATCGGCAAGGACATCCTCCGCTTCCACGCGGTCTACTGGCCGTGCTTCCTCCTCGCCGCCGGGCTGGAGCTGCCGGAGCAGGTCTTCTCCCACGGCTGGTGGACGATCGACGGGGCGAAGATGAGCAAGTCGGTGGGCAACGTGGTCGACCCCAACGCGATCATCGACGCCTACGGCGCCGACCCCTTCCGCTACTTCCTCCTGCGCGAGGCGACCTTCGGGCTGGACGCCGACTTCTCCGAGGCCGCCCTGGTCCGGCGGATCAACGCCGACCTCGCCAACGACCTCGGCAACCTCGCCAGCCGGGTGCTGACCATGGTGCGTCGCTACGAAGAGGGGCGGTGGCCCGAGGCGGATGCGGCGGCGGTGCCCCTGGCGGACGAGGCAGCAGCGGTGATCGAGGCGTGGCATGAGGCGATGGCCCGTCTCGCCTTTCACGAGGCGCTGAAGTCGGTGTGGCGGCTGATCGGCCGCCTCAACCAGTATGTGGTGGAGAGTGAACCGTGGGCCCTGGCCAAAGAGGAGGGGGATCGGCCGCGCCTCCGGGGGGTGCTACGCAACCTCCTCGACGGCCTGCGCTGCGTGGCGTTGATGGTCAGCCCGGTGATGCCGGTGAAGGGTCGCGAGCTCCTCGTCCAGCTCGGGACCCCCGCCCTCACCCCACCGGCGTGGGAGGGTCCCCCCGCCGGGACCCCCCTGGGGGAGGCGGCGCCACTCTTCCCGCGCATCGAGGTGGAGAAGGCGGCGAGCCCCAAGGGGGCGAAGGCCAGAGGAGAGAAGAAGAAAAAGGCGAAGGAGGCGAGCCGCCCCGAGGCGGTCACCCCAAAGGGAGGGGAGGACGGCCGGATCGGGATCGACGACTTCGCCCGGGTGGCCCTGCGCGTCGGGGTGGTGGCGGCGGCGGAGGCGATCGCCGGCTCCGACAAGCTGCTCAAGCTCACCGTCGACGTGGGCGAGGCGGCGCCGCGCACGATCGTCGCCGGGATCGGCAAGAGCTACGCCGCCGAGGCGGTGGTCGGGCGGCGGGTGGCGGTGGTCGCCAACCTGAAGCCGGCGAAGCTCTTCGGGGTGCGCTCCGAGGGGATGGTCCTGGCCACCGGCGACGGGCCGGACCACCTGACCCTGATCGCCGTTCCCGACGGTCCGCCGCCAGGGAGCCGGATCCGCTGACTAGTTATTCACCGTCAGGTCGTAGGTGTGGCCGCCGATCTCGAAGCCGACGAGCATGTTGATCCCCTGGTCGTTGCGGCGGCAGAAGAGGGTGACATCCTCCTCCGCGTTGTGGCTGATCATCCGCACCAGGCGGGCGAGGCCGAACTTCAGGCTCTTCAGATAGAACTGCATGTTCCCCTGGTAACGCAGGGGCGCGATCATCTCCTGGACGTCCTCCGGCGAGAGGCGCTGGATGGCGAGGGCGCAACGGATCTCGGCATCCTCCAGCTTCTGCTCCGGGTAGCTCTGCTTGCAGATGAAGCGGGCGATCTCGCTCGCCGCCTGCTTCGGGACCGCGAGATACGCCTCCTCCTTGGAACCGTCCTCTGCCTGGATGGCGATGAGAATCACGCAGGTCTTCTGCACCTCGCCGGAGATCTCCACCCGGTTTCCGTAGACCAGGGTCGGAACGCCGTTCAGGTGGACCGGCGCCGCATTGAAGGCGGCCACGGCATCGGGCGCGCCGCCCACGGCAGCGACCCACACGGCAAGCAGAAGTACGAGTGTACGAGCCATTAGGTATCCCATGCTGTGAGCGACTGTCCGGCATTACGCAGACGTCCTGCCGGCGCGTCCAACAGCCCCCCTCCGATCATCCTGATCCAACCTCCGCCGCCTCTTGCGATTAGGAGCCGATTGTTGATTAGAGGATGCAGCAATCGCGGACAAGGGGGAGGGTTGGGGTGGGGGTGGTTGGATCCGGCAAACGAATCCCAGTCCTGAC
>CAZRGD010000370.1:0-2882 GCA_964599505.1 uncultured Nitrospirota bacterium
CGACACGTCAGATGCGTGCCTCCGCCCGCCCATCGCCTCTCCCCCCGCCCCTCCGGCCGAGCCGACCCCCCTCACCGGTACGCCCTCATCTCACCGCTCCGATACCGTCGCCAGTAGTCGTCCGCCAGACCACGCACCTTGGGGGCGAGGAGGCAAGCGCCGAGGATGTTCGGGAAGGCCATGGCGAGGATCATCATGTCGGAGAAGTCCAGGACGTTGTTCAGCGACGAGACCGTCCCGACCACGATGCAGCAGAGAAAGCAGAGACGGTAGCCAAGGGCGACGCGCCGCGTCTGCCCGAAGAGATAGCACGCCGCCTTCTCGCCGTAGTACGACCACGAGATCATCGTCGAGTAGGCGAAGAGGAAGACGCACACCGCGAGGATGTTGGGGAACCACGGAAAGACGGTGGCGAAGGCGTAGCTGGTCATCCGCACCCCCTCCCCGGCGGCCGGGTCGTTCCAGGCGCCGGTGACGATCACCACCATCGCGGTCATCAGGCAGACGACGATGGTGTCGATGAACGGCCCCATCATCGCCACGATCCCCTCACGCACCGGCTCATCGGTGCGCGCCGCCGCGTGGGCGATCGCCGCCGAGCCGATCCCCGCCTCGTTGGAGAAGGCGGCGCGCTTCACCCCGGTCACCACCACCCCGAGAAAGCCGCCGAACCCCGCCTTGAAGGTGAACGCATCGGCGACGATCTGGTGCAAGGCGTCGGGCACGGCGCCGATGTGGCGAACAATGATCGAGATGCAGGTGAGACAATAGAGGAGCGCCATGAACGGCATGATCCGCACGGTCACCTCGCCGATCCGCTCGATCCCGCCGAGGATCACCAGCCCCACGAGGAAGGCGAGGCCGAGGCCGAACAACCACGGTGCCAGCGGTGAGCTGCACAGTCCCGGAAGCTGCCCGGCCACCTCCTGGTACGCCTGATTCGCCTGGAACATGTTGCCACCGCCGAACGAGCCGCCGATGCACAGGACTGCAAAGAGGAGCGCCATGAAACGGCCGAGGTGTTTGAGACCGCGCTCGGCCAGCCCGATCTCCAGGTAGTACATGGGGCCGCCGTGGACGGTGCCGTCGGGGAGGATGCGACGGTAGAGCTGGGCGAGGGTGCACTCGACGAACTTCGAGGTCATCCCGAAGGCGGCGACCACCACCATCCAGAAGACCGCTCCCGGCCCGCCGGTCCCCACCGCCACCGCCACCCCGGCGATGTTCCCCAGGCCGACGGTGGCCGACAGAGCGGCGGTGAGCGCCTGGGCGTGGGTGATCTGGCCCGCGTCCTCGGGCCGATCGTAGTGGCCGCGCACCACGGCGATGGCGTGGCGAAAGGCGCGGATGTTGATGAAGCGCATGTAGAGGGTGAAAAAGATCGCCCCACCGGCCAGGACGACGATGATCAGCGGCACTCCGCTGTGGGCGCCGGCCTCGCCGCCCACCGTTGCCACCGAAAAGGGCTCCCAGAAGAGGACCGTGCCCAGCGCCGCCACCAGACCGCCGACCGCGTGATCGACACGATCCGCCACGCTCTCCGCCGCCGCCGGCCACGGTAGGGCGATCACGAGGAGAGCGAGGGCGGTAAGCCAGCGGCGCGGTCGGTGCATAACGACGGTGAGGATGCCATGCCAACGGCGGTGGTGGGAGGTGCAACCGAAAAACTGTGGGAGGTGAACCCACAGAAGAACGGATATAATGGGAGATGCGGTTTGAATGGGACCCCAACAAGGCCATCACGAATCAGAGGAAACATGGCGTCTCCTTTCACGAAGCGGCCTCAGTCCTGGGTGACCCACTGGCAATCACCTTCACCGATCCCGATCATTCCGAGGAGGAGTACCGATTCGTGACCTTTGGCGTATCCAGCACCGGCCACCTACTGGTCATCTCCCACACGGAAAGACGGGGAGGCGTCAGAATCATCAGCGCACGCAAGGCGACCCATCGTGAAAGAAAAATCTACGAAGATAGCTAAGCCGGATGAGCTCCGGCCGGAGTACCGGCGCGAAGATCTCGGTCACGGTGTTCGTGGTAAGTACCGTCACGCGTACGAAGAGGGCACGAACCTGATCCTCCTCAGCCCGGATGTGGCGGCGGCTTTCCCCACGGACGATGCGGTCAATGAGGCGTTGCGCACCTTGATTGACGTGGCCAAGCGTTCGGTCGCCTCATCCCCCTCCCCGACCAAGGGCGACAAGGGACCACGCGCACGTTCGTAGTCCTCACGGCAGCGCCGTCACCTCTGCCTCCAGGTCGGTGACGAAGGCCTCGATCGCGGCCGCCTCGACGACCACGGCGTAGGCGTCAGGGACCGCACCGGCGGTGGCCTCGTGCAACAGGGTGACGCGCAAGCAGTCGTCCCCCACGTCGCCGCGCACCGAGATCGCCCAACCGAGAGTAAGGCCGGCAAAGGGCTCACCCTCCCGGGAGAGGCGGCGCAAGGCGCGTGCCAGCCGCGCGATCTCCCGCATCTCGGCGCCGGCACGGTAGCTGAGGCGCGGCTCGCCACCCACGGACACCTCCAACAAATAGAGGGCGATCCGCTGATCCGGCCCGTCGTGGCGCCCCTCGGGAGTCAGGGTGAATACCCCCGGCCCTCCTGCATCCACCTCTCCGGTCAGCTCAGCCATGGGCTCCACCTTAGCGACGGTCCACCCACCACGGGAGGGGGGGAACGCTGCGCGAGCGGGGGTGAGGGATGGGGGATGAGGGGGTGGTGCCGGCCTGCGGCCGGCGACGCTCGGTTCGCAGGCAGCCTCCGTCCCCACCCCATCAGCCCGAAGGGCTGTCTTCTTCTTCCCCCCCATTCCCCTTCCTCCCTACCCTCCTCCGCCCCCCGTGCGAGCCGAGCGCCCCCCCGCCCCGTGCCCCCCCCG
>CAZRGD010000371.1:0-2847 GCA_964599505.1 uncultured Nitrospirota bacterium
AGAAGACGGCATACGAGATGCTCAGGAGTCTCGTGGGCTCGGATATGTGTATAAGGGACAGGGCCCCGCCTGATCGAGACAACGGAGGGTGGCCTCGCTGCGCCGGAGCCAGGCGGCAAGCCGCTTCGCTTCCGCTTCGCTCTCCGTCTCCGCACGTACCCGCCGGGCCTGTGCCAGAACCTCTTCGGCGCCCTCGCGCGCCGTCGCCAAACGCGCACGCCAGGTGGCGAGCGACGCCCGGTACGGCTCGTCATGGCAGGTGGCGCATGCATCTCCCACCACCGCCGCCGAGGCGGGGTGGTCCTGCGCCAGGTCGTGACACCCCTCGCACGCCACCGCCCCGGCCATCGGGCTCGCCACGACCCCATAGCCGTGCAGCGCCGCGGCGGCCGCGGTGTAGAGGCCGCTCTCCGCCGCGTGGCACCCGCCACAGGTCGGGTCGAGAAGAGCCCCCGTGTGACACCGGTTACACATGAGGGTGGCGTGGATGCCGGTGAGCTCGAAGGGGTGAACGAACTCCCCCTTGCGGATCATCGAGCGCCCCGCCTCGTGCTCCACCGGGCTGAGAAAGTCGTGGCACAGGTTGCAGTCGCGACCGATCGTGTCGCCGTACCGGTTGCGGTGCCGACCATCGTGGCAGCGGAAGCAGCCGGGGGCGTAGAGGTGGCCGATGTTGTCCGGGTAGGTGCGCCAGTCCACCTGCATCTCGGGAAAGAAGGTGTAACCGTAGATCTCCTGGACACGATGAATCGCGACCTCGATCTCGGGTTCCCTCGCCGTCCACACCGCCGGGTAGTGGCGACGATAGAAGTCCGTGAGGCGGTTGGCGATCTCGCTCCGGGCGGTGTTCGGGTCCGGGTACGACGCCACCAGGACGCGGATCGCCTCGCGCTTGATGTACGGTAGCGAGGGGTCGATCCGCCCCCGGGCGAGGTAGAGATCGACGGCCACCGCCGGCGGCGGAAACTTGTGGGCCGGCCGGTTGTGGCAATCCATGCAGTCGAGGATGCGCCGCTCACCCGCCGGCGGTGGTGCCGCGGCCGGCTTGCCGTCGGCACGGTAGACGAGCTGCTCGCCATTGGGCCGCGTCCACTTCACCCACGGGATCGTCTGCAGGGAGGTATCGGTGGCCACGTACTCCATCCTCCCGGAGAGGAGCATGTGCATGTGGATCCCCTCCACCCGCCCGGTCATCTCATCGCCGCCGCCGGTCTTCACCAGCATCTGGACGTCGCGGCGGCTGTTCGCCTCGTCCTCGGCGAAGTGGATCCGCTCCCGGAGCTGCGCGCCGTAGAACTTGCGCGGCCAGTGGCACTGCTCGCACGTCTCCGCCGCCGGCCGGAGGTGCCGGATCGCCGGCGGGATCGGGCGCGGATAGGTATCGCGGAGGACCGCCACCACCTGCCGCACCCCGGAGATCTTCGCCTTGATGAACCAGCTCGCTCCGGGGCCGATGTGGCACTCGGCGCACGCCACCCGGGCGTGGGCGGAGAAGGGATAGGTGGTCGCCTCCGGCGCCATCACCTGGTGACACGGCTGGGTGCAGAAGGAGACCGAGTCGGTGAACTGATAACCGTGATAGCTGCTCACCACCACCACCGGCACCATCAGGGCGACGAAGCCGCCAAGGTAGGCGACGCTGCGCCGCTGGCGCGGATCGTTCAGGTCGATTCGCGGGAAGCGGTGAAACTCCGCCAGCGGGTCGGTGCGACGAATCCGCCAGCGGCGCACCGCCACCCCCACCGCCGCCACCACCAGGCCGAGGAGGATCAGAACCGGGATGACCAGGTACCCGAAGACATCCAGGTACGGGTTCGAGGTGGGCGAGATCAGGTTGAAGAGGCCGAAGGTCACCAGGAGGAGCGCCCCGAGGAGGACGATCGCCACCCCGATCAGGGTGATCGGACCGGTCCAACTCGCCGGCGCTCTCCGCCCCGCCGACGCCGCACCCGCCTGCCCTCTCTCCTCGCGGCCGCCCATCGCACCTTCTTTCGCCGGACGGTTCGAGATGTCAACCGACGCCGACCCTCATCATTGTCGACTGGAAAGCTCGCGCGGAGGCGCCGAGACGCAGAGGGGAAAGAGGAACCGTGGCCCAACGGCAAGGCGAGGCTGCGCCAGGTGGTGCGCTACATGGCGTCGGCGGTGACCTTCACCGTGTTGAGGACCAGGTCCACGGCGACCGCGTGGGCGGCGTGGTGGATTACCTCGAGGATCTCCTGATCGTTCCAGCCCAGGGCGCGCAGCGCGTCGAGGTCGGCGGCGGTGATGCCGTTGGCGTCATGGACCACCTTGAGGGCGAGACGGACCATCGCCTTGTCGCGCTCGTCAAAGGGCAGCAGCTCGGTGTCCTCGCGCGCCGCCTCGATCTGCGCCCGGTCGATCCCCATCTGCATGAGCATCCCCATGTTGATGTCGATGCAGTACTCGCAGTCGGTGTGGCCGGCGATGAGGTAGCGGATCGCCGCCAGCATGGGGGCAGGGAGGGTCGCGTGGCCCATGTAGTACTGGATGTGGTCGGCCTGGGCGTGCAGGCAGTGAGGGCTTGCGCTCAGGGCCTGGAGGCCGTTGGGGACGAAACCGAGGGCGGACTTTATGGCGCCGTACACCTCGGCGACATCGCCGGTGGCCTCTTCCGGGGAAACGGTCTGGATGATCGGCATGGTTGAACCTCCTCGATGTGGGGACACGGCGGTGGCCGTTCGCCCGGGTTTGGCGCGAGCCTCCGCCAGGGAGCGCGACCGTGCAACCGGTGCGGAAATTGGGGTCAGGTCTTGTCTTGCCACATTTCTTGAACTGCGTATTCCCTTAGCTCATGAAGCCCCAGAACAAATCGGCGAATGCGGA
>CAZRGD010000372.1:0-2845 GCA_964599505.1 uncultured Nitrospirota bacterium
CACGACGGGCGGACGTAGGTCCATGGCGAACGATATTTCTCCCCATCCCGAGCTGATCCTCGCCACCACCCTGGAGCTGTGCCGACAACTCCAGCGAACGGTGCGCGACTGCCTCGCCCACCTCTTCACTGCCCTCCGCCGCACCTCCCTCTATCCGGCCGACCACCCGGCGTGTCGCGACTCGGTAGCGGCGCTCGCCCAGGAGCTCACCGAGATCCTCTCCCACGACGCCACCCTCGCCGCGGCAGTGGTCGACGACCAGCTCCTCCTCAGCGGCTACCCCCAGGGTGAGAACGAGATGCGCTTTGCCGGCGGAATGCGCGACCTGCATCGATCGGGCCATCGACCCCAACACGGTAGACATCGCTCCCGAGGCGTACCTTTAGCTACAAGCCGCTTTTGGGCACGATGAACCTTCCCCACGGGACGCCGCCGCACCCGCTGTCGATCCGAATTTGAATCGGGCACGGTTGCCCGACGGTCCACAAACGCTCGCGCGCCTCTGCCCAACGTCACCCCATACCGCCCTCCGATGTCGGCCGCCAAGCCCCCCACCTTGCCCGAGGCACCACCCGAATTCGTCGCGGTGGGCCTCCCCATCCTTCGCGCCCTCAGCGGCGCGTGGAAGGGGGCGCAGCTCTACACCGCCGGCCACCCGTCGGTGGCCGAGGCCGTTGGCCGCCTGCACGAGGCGTACGAGGCGGCGATGGCGGACCACCTCCTCCTCTCCCTCACCTTCCCCGGCAAGGAGGTCGCGATCAACGACGGCCGGATCCCCGATCTGGAGGTAGGGCTCTCCCGCCTCTCCGCCCACGTCCACGCCATCGGCCTGGCGACCCTGCGCCTGGCGCCCGGCGCCACCCCGGACCACCTGGCCCACGTGATCGAGGTCCTCGCCACCCCCCGGCCGGTAGTCCTGCAGGCCGGGCGGATCGACGCCTTCATCGACGAAAAGCGCCTCGGCCCCCTGCGCCTCCTGCCGCTGGACTACCGGCCGATCTTCCGGGTCGGGGCAAACGGCCTGCCCAGGCGAGCCCAGCTCGTCGACCCGGCGGGTCTCTGGTACGCGATGATCACCGGCTACGTGGTCCACGCCCCGGACCGCCTCGACCACGAGGCGCGCTCGTTCATCGAGGCGTTCGCCACCGACCCGACGAAGCTGCGCCACCTCGCCGACGAGCTCGCCCACCTGGAGCTCGACGAGGAGTGGATCGACCTCCACAAGGTGAAGGGGACGCTGCTCGCCAACTTCTACCGCTCCCTCGGCCATCTCCTGCACACCGGCGAGCTGAGGCCGGAGGTGTCGACCGGGGTGGCACGGGCCACCGAGCGGCTGGAGGCAGGGCGCCTCGTGGCCCTGGTGGCGGAGGTCTCGGAGAATGACGAGGGGGTGGTCGACGAGCTCCTCGCTGCCTTCCAGCCGGAGCGCGCCGCCAACCTCTTCACCACCGCCGGCGGTGCGGCAGGAGATTCGTTGGTGCAGGTGGCCGAGAGGCTCCTCACCGTCCATCCGGAGAAGAAGCGGATCCTCGACCTCCTCGACGCCAGTGAGCAGGAGGTGGCCACCCTGGCCGGCGACGGCCCCCCAACCCTGGATGCCCTGCGCGCCCTCTGCACCCGCCTCGGTGAGGGCGAGACCCTCAGCTTCCTGCACGAGGCACCCGGCGGAGTGGCGAGCGACTATATCGACCAGCTCCGGTCGCTCACCGAGGACCGCGAGATCACCACCCAGCTCCTCCGCGACCTCGCCCTGGAGGCGGCGGAGCAGGAGCGCGCCGACCTCCACCTCACCCTGATCGAGCAGGAGGACGACCCGGAGGAGCTCGACGACCAGCTCGCCACCCTCGTCGCCCTCGCCCTCTCCACCACGGTGGACGGCCGCTACCACGCCACCTTGGCGGTGGTCGAGGGGCTGGTCTCCCTCGCCGATGACGCGGAGCTGGCCCTGGAGCGGCGCGAGCAGATCGCCGCGGCGGTCGACCGCCTGCCGGTGAGAGAGATCGTCGCCCTCCTGACCGCCGGCTACGCCGACTACGCCGCCACCCCGACCGAGCGGGACGTCAGCCGGCTGATCACCGCCCTGGGGGAGCGGGCGATCGAGACCCTCCTCGACCGCCTGCGCGAGACCGAGGACCGCTCCGAACGGCGGGCGATCGTCACCCTCCTGAAGAACCAGGGCGAGTCGATCCTCGGGCGGGTGGCGGCGCGATTGCGCGACCCGGCGTGGTACTTCGTCCGCAACCTGCTGCATCTGCTTGGCCTCTTCCACGCCGAGGAGAGCGCCCGCCTGGTGATCCCGCTGCTGCGCCACACCGACCTGCGGGTGGTGAAGGAGGCCCTCGCCACCCTCGGCCGGATCGGCTCACGCCAGGCGACCCCCTTCATCGCCCAGCTCCTCCTCACCGAGCCCACCCTGCCGTCACGCCACTCCGACGACCTGCGCTCCAGCGCCGCCCGTGCCCTGACCCACCTCGACGACCCACGCGCCGCCCAGGCGCTCCAGCGCGGTGCCCGCACCCGCCGCGCCGTGGTCGCCCAGGCATGCGCCGCGGCCCTGCGCGAACGCGAAGCTGGAAAGGGTGAGGGATGAAGACCGACGAGCAGCGCCGCCACTCCCCCGAGGCGGTCGCCTTCGTGCCGCTCCTCTTCGGGGCGCTGCGCACCCGGGCGCTCTATCCGCCGGGCCACCGGATTCTGGAGCTGCGCGCCCAGCGCCTCGCCGCCCCCCTCGGCCCGCCACCCGCCGGCCAGCCGGCCCTGCACCTCGCCCTCGTCCACGACACGCTGCTCCACCGCGCGTCCCCCTCCTCCCACGGGCTCCCACAGTCACCGCCCCGCCACACCC
>CAZRGD010000373.1:0-2824 GCA_964599505.1 uncultured Nitrospirota bacterium
GGGCCGAGATCCGCTTTTCCGCAGTAGATCGGGCCAAAGTCCGACAGGCTCCTAGACCCTAATCCCTAGCCCCTGGCGAGCGAAGCGAGCCCCCCATGATCAAAACCCTCCTCACCCGCGCCCGCCACGGGCGGCGCACCACCACCTTTCCGGCCCAGGAACCGGTGCTGCCGGAACGATTCCGCGGCCTCCCCGCCCTCCACCCGGAGCGGTGTGAGGCGGAGTGCACCGCCTGCGTCGACGCCTGCCCCACCGAGGCGATCACCGTCACCGACCGCGCTCCGGCGCTCGACCTCGGCCGCTGTCTCCTCTGCCCCGCCTGTGTCGAGGCGTGCGAACCGGGGGCGATCGAGCTCACCCGCGACTACCGCCTCGCGGTCCGCGAGCGCGACGATCTGCAACTCACCGGCACCGGCAACCCGCTGTTCGCCGAGCCTCTCGCCAAGAAGCTCACCCGGCTCCTCGGTCGCGCCCTGCGGTTGCGCCAGGTCTCCGCCGGCGGCTGTAACGGCTGCGAGGCGGAGGCGAACGCCCTGGGCAACACGATCTTCGATGCCGGCCGCTTCGGCATCCAGTTCGTCGCCTCGCCGCGCCACGCCGACGGTCTGCTGGTCACCGGCCCGGTGACGGCGGCGATGCGCGAGGCGCTGCTCGCCACCTACCGGGCGGTGCCGAAACCTGCGATCGTTATTGCCTGCGGCGCCTGCGCGATCAGCGGCGGCCCCTTCGCCGGCCACCCGGAGTGCCACGACGGCATCAGTGGGCTCCTGCCGGTGGACCTCTTCGTTGCCGGCTGCCCGCCCCACCCGTACACCCTCCTCGACGGGCTGCTGCGACTGATCGACCGGCGCGACTGAACGACGCCGCCTTTGGGGTCAGGTCTTTCATTGCCACATTTCCTCGAAATGTGGCAATGAAAGACCTGACCCCAAAGGCGGCACCATTTCGGCCCGCCCCGTAAGAAAAAAAGGTCGACTAGGGTCAGCTTCAGAAGTAAGTTGCCGGTGTTTTCTCTGTTCATGAAGTTTCTCTTCCCGAATCGGGTCGCTCCACTCCCCCCCTCTCCCCTCCGTCAATGGCTCAAGTTTTCACCATGGCCGACGATCAGGTGGGTCGCGCTGCGCCGCGCCGTCCACTCCTCCCTCACCGCACGACCGTGATCTCGCTGTCGATCTCACCACCCCCGTTGCCGTGGGTCGTGGGCCGGTCACCGTCCCGGGAAGGAACCCGCCATGGCCCCCCTCACCGTCGAGCCCCGTAACGTCCTTTCCTTCGTCCTCGCCGGCGGGCGCGGCAACCGCCTCGACCAACTCACCGAGGTGCGGTCGAAGCCGTCGGTTCCGTTCGGCGGCAAGTACCGAATCATCGACTTTACCCTGTCGAACTGCATCAACTCGGACCTGAGGCGGATCGCGGTCCTCACTCAGTACAAGTCGAGCTCCCTGGCGAAGCACATCCGCCTCGGCTGGAGCCCGAACCTGTCGACGGTCTTCAACGAGTTTTTGGTCACCGTGCCGCCACAGCAGAAGGTGAACGACCGCTGGTACCTGGGGACCGCCGACGCGATCTACCAGAACCTCGACGTGATCCGCGAGAACCACCCGCGCTATGTGCTCATCCTCTCCGGCGACCACATCTACAAGATGGACTACCGGCCGCTCCTGGTGAGCCATGTGCAGCGCAAGGCGGACCTCACGGTGGTCACCCTGCCGGTACCGCGCCTGGAGGCGACCGCCTTCGGGGTGATCGAGACCGACCCGGACGAGCGGATCATCGGCTTCGCGGAGAAGCCGGTGGACCCGACCCCGATCCCCGGCGACAGCGATCACAGCCTCGCCTCCATGGGGGTCTACTGTTTCACCACCGACGCCCTCCTGGAGATTCTGGAGGAGAACGCCGCCGATCCGACCTCGAGCCACGACTTCGGCAACGACGTCTTGCCGCGGATGCTCGGCCGACACCGCCTCTACTCCCACCCCTTCCGCAACCCGAAGACCGGCGGCCCCGGCTACTGGCGCGACGTGGGGACGGTGGCGGCGTACTACGAGGCGAACATGGACCTCGTCTCCGTCTCCCCCCAGCTCAACCTGTACGACCCCCACTGGCGCATTCACACCCACCAGGAGGACTGCCCGCCGGCGAAATTCGTCTTCGCCGACGAGGGGCAACGCGCCGGGGTGGCGCTGGACAGCATGCTCAGCGGCGGCTGCGTCGTCTCCGGCGGCCGGGTGGTACGCTCGATCCTCGCCAACCGGGTGCGGATCAACTCCTACGCCGAGATCCACGAGAGCCTCCTGCTCGGCGACAACGACGTGGGACGCCACTGCCGCATCCGCCGGGCGATCATCGACAAGTACGTCGACATCCCCGCCGGCACGGAGATCGGCTACAACGAGGAGGAGGACCGCAAGCGGTTCCGGGTGGTGGACGGCGGCATCTGCCTGGTCACCGCCAGGGCCAAGCTCCCGAGCCGCCGGCGCCCGGCGAGCGCCGCGATCCCGGCGTGAGGAGGGAGGGGCAGTAGACAGGAGGCAGGAGACAGGGGGGGGATGGCCCTGCGGGCCGGATGAGATGGGGATGGGAGCTATACGCGAAATTGGGCGCTGGCCGCGTAGCGGTCAACCATTGGGTAGGAGCCGCGTCTCGCGGCTCCTACCCATCGTCATTCACAGCAACGACTAAATTCCATCGCCGGCCGAAGGCCGGCACCCCCCCCCCCCCCCCCCCACCCCCACCCCCCACCCCCACCCGCACACCCCCCGCACCCCAAACCGCCCCCACACACCAAACATCGCTCCTCGTCGCAGATGTAGAGCCCACGAGT
>CAZRGD010000374.1:0-2824 GCA_964599505.1 uncultured Nitrospirota bacterium
CGCGGCGGGGGGGGGGCGAGGCGGCGAGGTGGGTGGCGCGGGGGTGGCGGTGGTGGGGCGGGGCGGCGGGGGGGTAGCGGCCGGGGGCGCGGGCGGCGGGGGGGCTGGCGTGCGGGTGGGGGTGGAGGGGGGGGTGGCCGACCGCGGTGGGGCGGGCGACGCGGTAGGGGACCACCCACCGGTTCGAGTCGTGGTCGTCCTCGGTCTCGTTCTGGAGGGTCGCCTGGGCGATCGCGTCCACCACGAGACGGCGGCGGCCGCGGCCGTGGCCGGCCGTGAACTGGGCGGTGTAGATGCCGTCCTCAGCCACCGCGTCACCGTGGGTGCCGTCGTCCACCATGAGCTGGCGACGGTGGGCGGCGTGGAGGAAGAGGTAGGGGGGCGGGGTGGTCGCGTCGGGGCTGATCTGCGCTACCTGGGCGGTGACCGTCACCTGCTCGCCCGCACCGACGGTGAAGAGGCCGTCGCCAAGCTGATGGAGCGCCGCCGGGTCGTCGATCTCGTAGGCGGTGCCGCTGCCCTTCTGGACGGTGATCGTGGTGATCGCCACCTCCTGCCGGCTCACCTCTGTGGGATCGGGAGTAAGATTGATCTCACCCAGAGAGAGGGCGTCGAGGTGCCAGCGGCCCCCCTCCTTCACGTAGCGCAGGAAATGGACTGCGGTCTCGTCCGTGGGCTTCACCCCCGGATTGAAGATGCCATCAAACGAGGTATCCACGTAGAGGCGACCCGGCCACTGGGCGTGAACGGTGACCTCGGCGACGCCGCCTGCAATGTGGACGTCCACCGTCCGCTGGCGCTCCCCGGTGGGCCTCCGGCCCCAGTGGGCGGGCAGCCCCGAGCCGTCGTCCACCGCCGCCTCATCGTCGCGGCCGGCGAGGTGGTCGAAGGGGGCCAGCGGCGCCAGGAGTGCCTCCCCCGCCACCAGGGCGCGAACCGCCGCCTCATCGCTGCTCACATCGATGCCACCCACATCGGTGATCACCACCCGGTAGGGGATCGCCCACCCGTGGGCGGCGTAGTCGTCGTCCGTCTCGTCTTGCAGAGCGACCGAATCGATCGCATCCACGACTGCGAGGCGACGGCCCGGCCGGTCACCGATGGTGTAGCTGCCGGTGTAAATGCCATCTCCTGCCACTGCGTCGGCGCCACTGCCGTCGTCCACCATCCGGTCGCGGTGGCCGCGGTGGTGGAGGAAGACGAAGGTATCGGGCACCCACACCGAGCCCGGTTCGTGGCTCACGGTGGCGGTGACCACCACCTCGTCACCCGCCTGGAGGGAGGGGATGCCGTCCGGGACGGCGAGCTCGGCGGCCGGATCGGTGATCTCGGCGACCACCTCACCGCCGACCGTCGCGGTGACCTTGTCGATCGTCACCGTCTGGCGGCCAGCGTCCGTCATGACGATGTTCGATGGGGAGATGGCGGTGAGGTGCCAGCCGGTAGTGTCGTGCTGGAAGGTGGCGGTGCGGTGGAGGGTGTGGGCGAACGGCTTGGCGCCGGGGTTGCGAATCCCGTCGTCGCTGGTGTCGACGTAGAGGCGACCGTTGATCCGGCTCTCCACCGTCACCTGGGCGGTGTCGCCCTGCTGGTCGATGGTCACCGTCCGGTCCGGCGGTCCGATGCGCCGCCTCCCCCACGCCACCGGCAAGACCGCCTCACGCTGGGGCGGGGCCAGCGACGGCGCGGTGTCGGTGGCGGTCGTCTCGGCCGCCACCGAGGCGGAGGTGACGACACCGTCGTAGACCGCACCATCGGCGCTCAGGTCGTCCACCAGGTCATCGGTAAGCAGCGTCTCGCCGCTCACCGTGTCGTCGAGGGAGGCGGCGGTGACCACCGCCTCGTCGGTGGCGGCCGCGGTGTCGCCGCCCGGGGAGGTGGCACCGCCACCCCCGCCGCAGGCAGCGGTGAGCAGTAGGGTGGGAATGAACGCCAGGGAGAGTCGGGCAAGGGTCTTCATGGTGAACCTCGGGAAAGGGGGAAGGGGTTGTGGCCCTATCAACCCCGGTGGGTGAAAAAAGTTGCGCTGGCTCACCGCGACGCCGCCCTTCCGAAGCCGGTCGTCGCCGGGCTCCCTCAGCGGAGGCCCCAAAATCTCCTCGAATCGCCGCCACGCCTTCCCGAGCCGTGCCGCCCTAGGCACCCTGGGCGGATGCTTACCGTCGGTGAGATCGCCTATTCCAACTGCGTGCCGGTGCAGGCGCCATTCCGCGCCCGCTGGGGGTCGGCCTACCGTTTCACCGCCGGGGAGCCGGCGGAGGTCAACCGGTTCCTGGCCGCCGGGGAGATCGACTGCGGGCCGGTCTCCTCCATCGAGCTCGCCCTCCACCCGGACCGCTACCAGGTGATCCCCGACCTCGCCATCGCCGCCGCCGGCGAGGCCCGCTCGGTCCTCCTCCTCACCCCGGTAGCGGCGGAGGCGCTCGGCGGCGTGGAGGTGTGGCTCACCCCCGCCTCCGCCACCTCGGTGGTCCTCCTGCGCATCCTCCTGGAACGGTTCGCCCGGGTGCAGCCCCACTACCGCGAGGGGGAGCCGGACGACCCGCACGCCGCGCGCCTGCTCATCGGCGATCGCGCCATGGCCGCCGCCGCGGCCGCCCCCGCCGGAGTGACGGTGGTGGACCTGGGCACCTGGTGGCGCGAAGCGACCGGCCTGCCGATGGTCTTTGCCCTCTGGCTCCTGCGCCGCGACACCGCCGTGCGTGAGCCCGAGGCGTGCGCCGAGCTCGCCCGACGGCTGACGGCGGCGCGCGACGCCGGGTGCGCCACGCTCGACGGGCTCGCCCGCGCCCACGCCACCGCGGCGCTTCAGGCGGACCACCTG
>CAZRGD010000375.1:0-2824 GCA_964599505.1 uncultured Nitrospirota bacterium
ACACCTACTCCGACCCGGCCCGCGACGCGCGGCTGCACACCTGCTCCACCGTTTTCGTGGGGCGCGGAGCCGGCACACCGCGGGCCGAGGACGACGCGAAGGAGATCGCCCTCGTCGACCCCGACCACCTCCCAGCGCCCCTTTGCTTCGACCACGCCGAGATCCTCGCCGATTACCGGCGCTGGCGGCGGGAGCCGTGGCCGCTCTTTTGAGTCAACCACGGCTTACGGGCCGACCACGGCGTCGATCCCGGTGGCGGTCCGCTCCAGGGTGAGGGTGGTGGTCGTCAGCGAGGGTTGTACGCGGTCGAAGGTGCCGGTGATCTGGCTTGCCCTTACGACGGAGTAGCGGCTCCCCGGCGGTGGTGGGGGGGTGGTGGGGAGGGCGAGGCGGAGGGTGCCGGCGAGGGTTGCGGTGCCCTCCACGGTGAGGGGGGCCGTTCCCTGGGCCGGGAGGGTGAGAGTGGTGGAGGCATCGAGGGTGAGGTCGCCGCGCACCGTGATCGGTCCCGCCGGGTTGACGGCGAGATGGGCACCACCGGTGAGGGTGAGTTTCCTCACCGTGGTGGGCGCGGTGGGGCCTTCCACGGTGCTCCGCCGGTCGAGCGTTACCGGGGCCATTGCCGCGGGGGTGAGCGACAGCGTCCAGTTCGTCTCGTCGTCCCAGGCACCGTCGCCTGCGCTGCGCCAGTGGAGTCGTGGCGTGAAGAGGAAGATCGCATAGCGGCCGTCGGCGAGGCGCGCGCGCAAGGCCACCTGGCCGTGGTGGTTGGCCGCCCCCTCGGGGTCGATGTCGATCTTTCGGATGGGCATCTGGCCGGCATTCCAGCCAACGCGCACGAACAGGAGCTTGTCGCGTCCATCCGCGAGGAAGTAGCCGGCGTTCATCGGGTACCAAAAGAAGACGTCCCAGTACGAGCTGGAAAGTGTCAGGGAGGCGGCGAAGAGGGCGGTGTGGCTATTGATCGCGTGCGGCCACCCGAGGCTGACGACGAAGCCTTCGCCGTCGGGGGAGGGGTCATGCGGTTGGCCAAGCAGGGTGTAGACCCCGTGGCGGAAGCGGTAGACGCGGCTGCCGTTCGTGGGGGAATAGCCCCCGCTCCCCGTAAGGCCGGAGAAGAAGACAGTGTCGTCGGGGGCCAGGGCGGCGCCGCCCAGCCACAGGAAATGGAGGCCGCCGGGGTTCCCCTGTTTGCCGACCACGAGCTCGGGGGGGCCATGAGGTGGGAAACGGTAGAGTCCACCGCCCTGAGGTGCCCCCAGGAGTGCCGCCACGCTGCCGTCATCGCCGACGGCGCGGAGGGCCACCGTGTCAATGGCGGCACCGCTCCCATCGGGCACCGGATCGCCGGTGGCAAGCAGTGGGGTGATCCCCGTGGCGTCGGAGTGGTCGAGGCGGACATCCTTTTCGATACCCTCGACGCCGGTGAACGACCATGGGTTGATACTGCGCGGCGCCGTCTCCACGAGGAAGGCCATCTGCCGGCGGCTCGGTGAGGTCGTGAGCCCTCTGATCACCGCCCCCCCTTCGAAGAGGAGGTCGGGTGGGGTGCCGGGGGCCCCCGAGACGAGGAGGTCGTAGAGCACACCGTCGTAGTTGAAGAGGTGCCCGGTGTGGCCGGGCAGTCGTGCCGGGGCGACCCAATGGCCCGTTTCGTCCACCGCGGGCATCCCAATCGTGCCGACGGTGCGACCGTCCGGGAGGAGCGCGTCGGCGCGTACGAGGGCGCGAGGGCCGGTGTCGGTGAGCTCTGTCCACTGTCGGATACCGTCATCGAGGATGCTCTCGAACACGAGACTACCGTCTGCCGCCAGCCCTCCCGGTGGTGGGGGCGAGGTGTGGTCGAGCAGCGACTGGGGATCCGGGGTGGCGGCCTGGATGCGTCCGATCCGCGGGTCGATGGTTCGATCATTGCGCGCAAGCGGCGTGATTACGCCGTCCTGGAAACGGTAGAGCACGGTCGTGGGGTGGGGGCTGGGGAGCGACGTGGTGGGCTGGAGGGTCGCCTCGAAGTACACGGTGCCGTCGTCGTTCACGACCGGGTTCGAGAGACGGTCGAGGGGTTCGCCCTCGACGGCTTCTCCGGTCAGGGCGAGCAGGCGGAGGTCACCCAGTCCGAGGTCGATGCAGACCGCCGGGTAGGGGTCGCAGAGGGGGCCGGCGGGGACCGGACCCACGTGGCCCCCCAACTCTGCGGGGTAGTGGATGCCGCCCACCGTCGCCTCCACGAGCACCGAACGGTGGTCCACCTGGGGCCCACTGCCGAATAGCACGCCGATCGGTGACGAGTCGGGGACCACGTACTCGTCCTGTACGTCGATCTCCCCGACACCACGGGCGATGTAGCTCTCCCAGGTGACCCGGCGTGTCGAGCCATCCTCGTACCGGACCTCGTCGGTGTAGGAGAAGTGGAGGACGTCCGGATACTGCTGGTCGCCCACCGTGTGGACGGCCAGCGGGCCGAGGAAGATCGATCGGCGGACATCGACGGAATGGGCCGGACTCCCGTCGGCAGGCTGGAAGGTCAGTGTGGAGGAGACCTCCGGCACCACGAGGCTCTTGAACCGGAGCGGCCGATCGACTCGGTTCGGGATCCAGAGCAGCGGCGGGAAGGCGGTGATCGTGCCGCCGGCCACCTCCTGGGAGACGAAGTAGAGGCCGTCCGCCTGCGCCTGGAGGGTGAAGCCGAAGGTGGCGCGCTCCTCCTGCGTGAGGTCGAAGAGGAGGGTGGGGTCGGCCCCCTGGACGATCGCCGTGTCCCCTTCGTAGGTCCAGGTGTCGTCGGCCCCGGCAGGGAAGTAGTCGGTGAGGGTGGGGCCGTGAC
>CAZRGD010000376.1:0-2816 GCA_964599505.1 uncultured Nitrospirota bacterium
AGCGAGTTTACATGAGGGGGAGGCTCGGAGTGGTCAGAGGGTGATGTGTGAGTGGCCGGAGGTAGAGGTGGTACGGCGCCTCGTCGGTGGTGGCATCGAAGGGGGCGAAGTCGAGGGTGTCGGGGACCCCGTCGTTGTCGTCGTCCAGATCGGCGTGGTTGCCGATCTGGTCACCATCCGCGTCCGCCTGCTCGCTGGGGTCCTTGGCGAAGGCGTCGTCGCAGGCGGTGGTGGCGGTGGTGCAGGGGGCGTCGCCGATCACCCCGGAGTGGTCGCCGTCGTCGAGGATACCGTCGTTGTCGTCGTCCGAATCGTCCGCGTCGATCAGGCCGTCGCCGTCGGTGTCCGGCCGCAGGCGGCCGTCGATCGTGGCGCGCTCGATCTCCGTGTGGCGGTCGATCACCCCGTCGGTGGCCGACCCCTCGGTGGGGCCGAAGGTGCGACCGAGGTAGAGGTGGTAGGTGAGGGTACGGGCGGTGGTGCCGGTCTCGGTCACCAGGTCGTCGATGCGCAGGTGGAGGGTGTCGGCGAAGTAGCTGTCGAGGGTGGCGTGGGGGGAGCGCTCCACCAGGGTGATCGTCCGGCTCACGTGCACGGTGCGGGGGAGACCGCTGGTGGGGGTGAGGGTGAGGTCGGCCTCGTCCACGTGTTGGCTCCCCACGTGGAGGTCATTGGGGAGGAGGAGGAGCGGTGGGGTGGCGGTGATCGTCCCGCCCGTGACCGCTTGCTCCATCAGGGAGAAGCCGCCGCCGGTGGCCACCAGGGTGAATCCGAGAGTGGTGGTGGGGGTGGTGGCGGCGGGGAGGCCAAAGAGGAGGAGCGGGTCGGCGCCGTGGAGGAGGTCGGCGTCGCCGAGGTAGGTCCAGGTGTCGTCGGCGCCGGTGGGGAAGTAGTCGCCGATGTCGTCGCCGCCGCCTCCCTTGTCCTTCAGACCGAGGAAGTCGTCGATTACCCGGTCCGGAAGGAAGATGTCGAGGAGGTCGGCGAGGGGGTTATTGAGGGTGTCGGCGACGTTGCTGATGAGGTCGATCGCCGGCAGCCCCTGGTTCGTCACCTGTTTCGTGACCTGGCCGAGGGCGGCGGCAGAGAGGGCGCGGAGGGGGGCGGCCCCGCGCGACAGGTAGGTACGGTCTCCGGTGCGGGTCGCGGTGAAGGAGATCGACGCACCGGCGACCGCTGTCTCCGCGGTGGAGCCCGTGGTGGGGGACTTGATGGTATCGGTGGCCGTGGCGGTGGTCGCCGGCGCTACCGCCTTGAGCGGGGCCGCCTGGTCGGCGGGTGCACCGCCGCCTCCGCCACCGCCACAGGCGGTGGCGAGGGCGAGCACGAGGGGGAGGAGGCGACGAAGGTCCATGGGGGCTGGATCGCGGTAGGGGTCGCGACTACTAAGAATACAGGAGCCGGCCCGCGGCGGCGCGTTCCGTCACCCCGCGATTGGAGCTTTTTGCTGTGCTAGGATTCGCGCCCTTCGGAGACCGTCCATGCAACCATGCACACTGCTCGACAAAATATGGGATGCCCATGTGGTGGAGGAGCTGCCCGACCACACCACCTTGCTGTACATCGACCGCCAGCTCGTCCACGAGGTGACCAGCCCGCAGGCGTTCGAGGGGCTGCGCCTCGCCGGCCGCCGGGCGCGTCGCCCGGGCGCTGCCTTCGCGGTCCCCGACCATAACGTCCCCACCATCGGCCGCGACCAGGGGATCACCGACCCGGTGAGCCGCCTGCAGGTGGAGACCCTGGATGCCAACTGCGCCGCCTTCGGAATCACCGAGTTTCCCATGGGCGACATCCGCCAGGGGGTGGTCCACGTGATGGGGCCGGAGGAGGGGATCACCCTCCCGGGGATGACCCTCGTCTGCGGCGACTCCCACACCGCGACCCACGGGGCGCTGGGGGCGCTGGCTTTCGGTGTCGGTACCAGCGAGGTGGAGCACGTCCTCGCCACCCAGACGATCCTCCAGAAGAAGCCCAAGGCGATGCGGGTGGTGGTCACCGGTAAGCTGGGGGTGGGAATGACCGCGAAGGATGTGATCCTGGCGGTGATCGGCACCCTCGGCACCGCCGGCGGCACCGGCTATGCCATCGAGTTTGCCGGTCAGGTGATCGAGGCCCTGTCGGTGGAGGGGCGGATGACCGTCTGCAACATGGCGATCGAGGCGGGCGCCCGCTCCGGCATGGTGGCGGTGGACGCGACCACCCTTAGCTACGTGAAGGGGCGGCCGTACGCCCCCACCGAGGCCCAGTGGCCGGCAGCGGAGCAGGCGTGGCGCGACCTGCGCTCGGACCCCGACGCCCCCTTCGATCGCGAGGTGGAGATCGACGGCGGCGGCCTGATCCCACAGGTAACCTGGGGGACCTCGCCGGAGATGGTCACCGACATTGCGGGCCGGGTGCCAAGGCTCGACGAGGCGCGCGACGAGGTGCAGCGGGCCGCGTGGGAGAAGGCCCTCACCTACATGGGGGTGGCCGAGGCGGTGCCGCTCTCCGACCTCAAGATCGACAAGGTCTTCATCGGCTCGTGCACCAACGGCCGGATCGAGGACCTGCGCGCCGCCGCCGCGGTGGCCAAGGGGCGGCGCGTCGCCGACACCGTCCAGGCCCTGGTGGTGCCGGGCTCCGGGCTGGTGAAACAGCAGGCTGAGGCGGAGGGGCTCGATCGGATCTTTACCGAGGCCGGTTTCGAGTGGCGCGATGCCGGCTGCTCCATGTGTCTGGCGATGAACGCCGCTCGCCTCGGCGACGGGGCGCGGTGCGGCTCCACATCCAACCGGACTGCCAGCCTCTGTTCCTCCGCCACGTGCCCACCAGCACCA
>CAZRGD010000377.1:0-2812 GCA_964599505.1 uncultured Nitrospirota bacterium
TGTCCCGCCTTCAATGCCGTCGCCCTGATTGCCGCAACTTGGTGATCTTCTAGCGTGTGTGATTTCAAGGCCTTTTGCACGATCTTGCAAGTTTGCAAGCCTGACCCCAGAGTTCGCACCGCCAAGCTCCCGCCCGCCAAGCGCTTCGACACCCTCGATACGCAGCGTCTACCTCAGGCCTTGCGGCAGAGGCTCCGCGAGCTGGCCCGGGGGCTCTTCCTGGAGCACGCCGTCAACGTGCTCGCCTTTGGCCTGCCGGGCACCGGCAAGACCCACGCCGCCTGCGCCCTCGGACACGCCCTGGTGGAGACGGGCCATTCGGTCCTCTTCACCCCCACATATCAGCTCGTCCAGAACCTGCTCGTTGCCAAACGCGACCTCACCTTGCCTCGCGCCCTACGCCGGCTGGATCACTTCGAGCTGCTCATCCTCGACGACATCGGCTACGTCCAGCAGGGCGCAGACGAGATGGAAGTGCTCTTCACCCTCCTCGCGGAGCGCTACGAGCGCCGCTCGTTGCTGATCACTAGGAGCCTGTCGGACTTATGCGATCGTCGCGAGGGAAAGCGGGCTCGAGTCCGGATTGGGACCCGTTCGAGGCACATAGTGGGCCTATGAAACGAAGAACGGGGCACGATCCGGGCCGAGATCCGCTTTTCCGCAGTAGATCGTGCATAAGTCCGACAGACTCCTAGCAACCTCGTCTTCAGCCAATGGGACCGGATCTTCCAAAACCCCATGACCACCGCCGCGGCCATCGATCGACTCGTTCACCACTCGGCGATCCTCGAGTTCGACGTGCCCAGTTACCGCACCGCCCACCGAACGACAACCTCCAACCCCAAAAATGCGACCCCTCCGGCCTGCTCAACGCCGGAATCCTGACTCCAGGCATGCGACCCCACCGCCTACTTCTCTCGGTCCCCGCGCGGTCGCCACGGTGGCCTTTTAACCAGACCGCGACCGGCAAAAATAGTTGTCGTCGGCCGGCAAGAATAATTGTCGTTGATCACAGCTCTCCTCCATCCTGTAAATCCTGTTCATCCTGTCCAAAATGCACTTCGCAGTTCTTTGTGCTCTTTGTGGCGTTGAGGGAAAATTCACGCGGCAGCGAGTCTCTTTACGTCAAGATTGTCCTGCGTTTGTGCCGCTCGCCAGAGATCGTATTGCATCTGCTGGTTCAACCAGCTCTCGGGTGTGGTGTCAAAGGCAATGGAGAGACGGATCGCCATCTCTGGGCTGATGCCGGCGCGGCCATTGATTACTGCGGATAACGTCTTGCGGCTCACGTCGAGGGCCTTGGCTGTCTCGGTGACCGACAAACCGAGGGGGACGAGGCAGAGCTCCCGAAGAACCTCGCCGGGATGAGGGGGGTTATGCATCATGATTGCAGGCTCCTAGTGATAATCGAGGTAGTCGACGTCGTGGGCATCCTGGCCCTGGAACTGGAAGATGACACGCCAGTTGCCACTGACGTCCACTGCCCAGTGACCTTTGTATCTCCCTTTCAGTGGATGGAGCCGAAGCCCTGGAAGATTCATGTCCCGCACGCACGTCGAGGCGTCCAATCGACTGAGAATGAGTTGCAGGCGTTTCGCATGATCGGATCGAATGCCGGCGGTGCTCCCTTTTTCGAAGAAGCGACGAAGCCCCTTGTGGCACCAGCTTGCAATCATGATGAAGTGTAACCCGAGAGGTATCGGGTGACAACGGCCAACGAGATCTCCCGGACTGCGGTGCCACCTGGCAGGTCGCCCGGCTCAGCCCCAAGGCCGCCATCGTCGGGGCTACGCCCACCTCGCCTACCACCTCAACTGCGGCACTCATAAGCCGCTCCCGTCGTACGTGGGCGGGTTCAGCGGAATCTCCAAGATGGCGGAGACTTTTTTTTGGACCTCAAGGAGGGTCTGGGCGCGGACCAGCTTCGTCTCCAGGCGGGCCACCTGCCGCTTCAACCGCGCGATCTCCGCAGTGGCGGGATCCTCCTTCGCCTTCCTCCCGGGAATCGCGGGAGTTCGTGCTGCCAGCTTCCCCTCCCGCTCTTCCCGCCGCCACGACGACAGGTGGGTCGTATACAGCCCCTCCCGCCGCAGCATCGCACCAATCTGGCCCGTCCCGGCCAACGCCTCCGCCTGCTCCAGAATCTGGCGCTTGTACTCGGCGGTAAACGTCCGTCGCTTGGGGCGGGCCAGCACCTCGGGATCGGGAAGCGGCCCCATCCCGGTGCCTTCCGTCACCCCGCTGCCGTTCTCTCCGCGGTCAACATCTGTCTGATCCATTCCGACCTCAGCTCTCTCGCCCTCGACTCCAAAAGGAAACATATTACCAATCGCAACTGTCTCACCATCATTGGCACAGAGGGTTGGGGTATCCGCAGATCTACGCAGATCTCTTCCGGTGCCCATCCGTGGAGCCGGTTACGGGAGGGGAGTTGTGTCGTCGGCCCGAGAATCCAGGCAGGGACAGCTTTTCAGACAGGATGAACAGGATCGACAGGATGGAGAAAAAACCAGGGAGCCAGCGTCGCGGGTGATCCCGCGGCGACGGCATTGACCCCGACGGGCGGTCTCCGTGGCAGTAAGGATCTGCGTAGATCCGCGTAGATCTGCGGATAACCACCGCCTTCCCGGCCGCTGCCGTCCCCCGGTCCACCACCGGCGACGCCTCACCTCTGGTGGTCCTCCCCCCTTCCGTGTCCTTCCGTGGATTCCGTGGCTAATACGGCCTTCAAGGCCCCCGCCCCGATTGTGCCTGGCACCTGCGACACCCCCTCTCTCTCATACACCTCTCCGAGCCCACGAGCCCCCTGAGC
>CAZRGD010000378.1:0-2797 GCA_964599505.1 uncultured Nitrospirota bacterium
CCTAGGAGCCTTGTGGCCGTGCCGGGTTCACCGGTTCCCCTGCCGCTTGTCCCAAAAGCTTGGCCGCGCCCGGCCTCCCGCTCGAAGAACTCCAAGGGCTTACCGCCTCCTCGGGGTGGGGTACCCACCCCCTACCCAACTTCGGTCTCCACTCCGACAATGGGGTCTCCTCCTCGGACAAAATCCGAAGGTAGACCCCCAGGCAGTGTCTGACCCCCAGGCAGTGCCCTTCAAGGCCCTTGCCGTGATTGTGGTTAGCACCGGTGACGCCTGGTCTGGCCCCTGCTCCCTTTCCGTGCCCTTCCGTGGATTCCGTGGCTGAAAAATCTGCCTTCCGGCCCGCGCCGCCCTTCGTGGTCTTGGGCCGCTACGGCCTTGGGCCGCGGGTCGGGGGCGTGGCCCCCTTCTACTCATCGAAGATCGGGTCGCCACCGAAGCGACCGAAGCCGCCGCTGGCGTCGACGTCGACGGTCTGGGTCCCTTCGGAGGCGGCGACCACGGAGACATCCTCGCCCACCTCCGCGCGCGCCTCCTTCTGACCGAGGCGCAGGGCGCGTTCGAAGTCGGAGGGGTTGGTGGCCGCGCCGAGGGCGACCTCAAGCGTGATGACTCCACGCAGGTAGAGGTCGGTGAGGTGCATGTCGAAGGTCTGCATTCGGTACTGGTCTGCACCCTTGACGATATAGTCGCGGATCAGGTGGACCTTGTCTTCGTCGCGGATGCAGTCGGTGATGGTGGCCGTCGCCTTCATCACCTCGACCGCGATTACCGCGCCGCGGCCGTCGGCACGGGCCACAAGCCGCTGGGAGACGATGCCGCGAATCGACTCGGCCAGGCGGATGCGCACCTGGCGCTGCTGGTCGAGGGGGAAGACGGAGACGAGACGGTTGATCGTCTTCGGGGCGTCGGGGGTGTGGAGGGTGGAGAAGACCAGGTGGCCGGTCTCCGCCGCCTTCAGGGCAACGTCGATGGTCTCGGTGTCGCGCATCTCACCCACCATGATGATGTCCGGGTCCTGGCGCAGGGCGGCGCGCAGGGCGGTGGCGAAGTCGTGGGTATCGGCGCCGATCTCCCGCTGGGTGATGGAGGCGACGTTGCTCCGAAAGAGGAACTCGATGGGGTCCTCGATGGTGATGATGTGCTTGCGCCGGCTGGCGTTGATCTCGTTGATCACGGCGGCGAGGGTGGTCGACTTACCGGAGCCGGTGACCCCGGTTACCAGGACCAGGCCGCGCTCTTCGTGGGTGAAGTCGCGGACCCCGTCGGGAAGGCCGAGGGACCGGAAGCTGGGCACCTCGAAGGGGACGACGCGCATGACCACCGCTACGGTGCCGCGCTGACGGTAGACGTTGACACGGAAGCGGGCGGTGCCGGGCAGCGAGTGGGAAAAGTCGAGCTCCTGCAGGCGATCGAAGTCGGTCTCCTGCAAGCCGTACGGGAGGATCGCCTGGGCGATGTCGCGGGTGTCCTGGTAGGTGAGCTTGGGGAAGTCCTGGGGCTGGAGTTGCCCCTTGAGACGGAAGAGGGGCGGGTCGCCCACCTTCAGGTGGATGTCGGAGGCGCCGCGCTCCACTGCGGTCTGGAGGAGACGATTGAAGGTGTTGCCGTCCATGGGTGCTCCCGGCAACGGCGGGAGCTCCACGCTAGTGGCTGGAGGCGACCGTCCGCTCTGGGGCCTCGTTCACCAACCGTGCCTGGTACTCCGCCGCCAGACGGAGAAAAGTTTGTCGATATGCCTTCTTTACGGGCTCTGCGGCGGGAGACTTGATGGTCATTGGGTTCACCGCCCGTCCGTGGATGTAAAAACGGTAGTCGAGGTGGGGGCCGGTGGCCCGTCCGGTGGCCCCGACATAGCCGATGATCTGCCCCTGCTTTACCCGCGCCCCGCGGCGGACACCGCGGCCGTAGCGCGACAGGTGGAGGTAGGCGGTCGAGTAGATCGCGTTGTGGCGGATCTTCACCATTTTTCCCGCCGCCCCCTTGCGTCTGGCCGCGATCACCCGGCCGCGCCCTACCGCCCGCACCGGCGTCCCCACCGGGGCGGCGAGATCGACCCCGAGATGCGGCCGGTAGACGTGCAGGATCGGGTGGAAACGGTGGTAGGAGAAGCGCGACGAGATGCGGGTGTAGTTCACCGGTGAGCGGAGGAACTGCTTGCGCATGGAGTGGCCCTTGGGGTCGTAGTACTCCTGGTAGCCGCTCGGGTCCTTGTAGTAGATCGCCGTGTGGTCTTGCCCCTGGACCGTGAGGGTGGCGGCGAGGACCTTGCCGTACTCCACGAAGCGGCCGTCGCGCCACTTCTCCTGGAAGAGGATGTTGTAGGCGTCGCCCGGGCGGATATCGATGGCGAACTCGATGTCCCAGCCGTAGATTACCGCCAGCTTCATGGGGATCGCATCGCCCACGCCGCGCTCCCGCAGGGTCTCGAAGATCGAGCTGTCGATGGTCCCGGCGAGGTGGCGCAGGTGGACATCCCACGCCACCGCCTCGACGCGGGAGCTGAAGGCGTCTCCCTCCAGGCGCGCGACGTAGTCGTGGTCGTCGTCGGTGCGGTAGCGAAACTCCACCGCGTCGGTGGCGGGCTCGCGGGTGAGGGTGTAGGGCTGGCCGGCGGTGAGGTGGCTCAGCTCGCGCTTGCCGTGGCCGCGGGAGGCCATCGCCAGGACCCGCGCCGGGGCGATGCCGTGGCCGGTGAGGATCGAATAAAAGGAGCCCGCCCGCCCGACCACGCCGTCCCACTGCTCCACCCGGGGGGGCGGCGGGGGAAACCGCCGGTGGCCCCCTGGAGCCTGTGGGT
>CAZRGD010000379.1:0-2784 GCA_964599505.1 uncultured Nitrospirota bacterium
AAGTACGCCTGCGGGGCCAGCCCGCGAGCCGGTCCAACCTGGGGCCAGCTTCACGCCCCCGGAGCGTGGTGCAACAGGCGGACCCGCACGTTCGGGACGATTCTCGACCTACCGTGGTAGGAGGGGGCCATGCCCCCGATCGGGGCGGGCCAAGGGCTCGCAAAAACCACCGGGAGTGAGCGCTAAGAGGCTCTCATTTTGGATTTCTCAGCGAGACCTGAGAGGAGATCTATTGCCTACCTCGCTCCGCCCGGTAGCGCTGCTGCACGGCGAGGCGGTGGGCCTCGGTGGCCGGCAGGCCCGCAGCGGTCGTGGCCTCGTCCTTCGCCTCACGCTGCAGCGCCGCGGGATCTCCGGCGACTGTCACCTGGCTGCGTCCGGCAGCGGCGAGACGACTGCCGCTCAGGGCGTACGGCGTTGGCGAAAAGTCGCCGGTCACCGAGTCGATCTGCCAGTACTCTCCGGAGACAAAATTGCCGCTGCCATCGAGGTTGAAGAGGAAGTACTTGTCGATGATCGTCCCCGAATCGTAGAGGCTGAAGGTGAAGCCGAGGCTCGGATCGGTCACCACGTCGGCGACGACCACGCCGCCGAAGCCGTCACTGCCCACGAGGTAGCTCCCACCGGGGTCGGCCTGGAAGGTGGAGAGGGTGTACTCGTTGTCGAAGGGGATGAGGATGGTATAGGTGAAGGACCATCGTCCCAACAGCGGGGTCAGAAGGGCGATGTTGGGATCGCTCCGTGGCGGCGGTGAGCCACCGCCAACGCCGTCGCCTTGATAGGTGAGGGTGAAGTCTCGCCCGGTGACGGTGTCGCCGGCGGCGACCTCGATCGCCACCGGCTGGTTGAGGACCGGGTAGGCGCCACACAAATCGCCCGTCTCACACAGGACACCGTCGCCATCGTGGTCCGTGGAGGCGAGGAGGGTGTAGCGACCGGCGGGCAGGTCGGAAAATGCGTAGGCATAGCCCGCGGCCTGTGTCGTCTGGACCGACTGCACCACCGTGGCCGAGGTCGGGTCGATGAGGCGGACGAAGACTGTTCCCGCGTCCGGCAGGGCCGTGCTCGTCGCGACCTCCATGGAGACCTCCACGACCTGCGTGCCGCCGGTGGAGTCGATCGTCACCCGGCCGGCATAGCGGCCCGGGGCAAGCCCCGTCCGGTCCACCTGGACGACGACGGGGGTGGTGGCCACCGGGTCGAGGGCGGCGGTGAGCCACGGATGGCCGTCGGTGGTGGTCACTGTTGGGGCGGCGACGGTGATGGTTGCAATGCCGGTGTTGGTGAGCGCCACCTCCAACTGTGTATCGGTGGTGCCAAAGCTGAGGACGGACGGAGAGATCTCCAATGTCGCGGTTGGGGTCCCATTCGCCGCCTGCTGCACGGCGGCTGCCGCATTGACCAGGCCGAAGCCGTAGAGGTCGTCACGGCTGGGAGTCCCGAGGTCGGTGGCGGTGGAGAGCAGGAGGTTTTCGAGTTGGGTGACCGTCAGGGTCGGGTTTGCCGCCAGACAGAGGGCTGCCACACCGGCGACGTGGGGGGCAGCCATGGAGGTACCCGCGTCAAATTGGTAGATAAACTGGCCAGTCGCGTTATCCACGAGGGTAGAGAGGACCCAGTCAGGATAGCCATCCCCATTGACGTCGGCGGGAATCCCCGCACCGCCGGGGGCGGCAAGGTCGATCGTCGGGCCGAAGTTGGAGTAGCTCGCCAGGGTACGTGCCGCGTTCACCGCGCTCACCGCCAAGACTCCGGCGGCGTCGGCCGGCCATGAGGGCAGAGATGTCGACTCGTTCCCCGCGGCGGCGACGATCAGCACCCCCGCCTGCCGTACCCGCTCGAGCACTGGCTGGGAGAAGGCGGCGATTTGTTCGAAGGGGTCGGCACCACTGAGGCTCATGTTGATGATGTCCGCCTGCTTGGGCGGTACCGTCCCTGACGGATTGGGCAGGCCGGCGGCGTAAAGGATGCCGTTGAGGAGGTCTGAGGTGGAACCACCGCCGCGGCCGAGGACTCGGACCGGCATGATTTTGCAGAGCCAGTCGATGCCGGCCACGCCGATCCCGTTGTTCGTCGCCGCGCCGATGGTCCCGGCCACGTGGGTGCCATGCCACGAGCTCGGGTTGATGCCGTCACCATCTCCCGGGTCGGTGGGATCGGCGTCGATCCCGTCGCCATCCCCCGCGGCGCCGATGTTGCTCACGAAGTCGTAGCCGGCGATCACCCGCCCGGCGAGGTCGGGGTGGGCGGTGATGCCGGTATCGAGGACCGCCACGGTAACGTTGGCGCTCCCGGTGGTGACATCCCACGCCGCCGGCAGGCCGATCATCGGGTAGTGCCACTGGAGGGGATAGAGCTCGTCATTGGGTACCGCCGCCGGGTGGAGGATGTAGTTGGGGATTGCCTCCGCCACGCGTGGATCGGCGCGCAGGCGCAAGATCCGCGCCACGGTGCGCCGCTGCGCTGCCCGCAGATCGGCGGGAGTGAGGCTGCTCGCTCGCACGGCGGTGGAGGCGGTATCACACAGGAGGGTGGCGAGGCCGGGGACGCCGCCGCACGGGACCAGGCCCACGCGGCGCGCCACGCTGCTCCTGTGGACCGCCGCCCCCTCGAGTTGGAGCTTCCCCACGGCCTCGCCGGGCTCGGCGCCCCGGTTCGCGCCCTCCCCCCCGCCCGCCACTGCCCGCCGCGCATGGTCCCTTCCCGCGACCCGCACCCCCGCGCCCACCCCCCGCGACCCGAGCTCCACGCCCGCCCCCGCGGCGGCCCCCGATGCCCGCACGG
>CAZRGD010000380.1:0-2765 GCA_964599505.1 uncultured Nitrospirota bacterium
ATCCTAACCTCTGCGTCTCTGCGTCTCTGCGTTGAAATCCCACTCGGCAAGGACCCCCGGCGCTCTCCCTTCCCACCTCCGCGTGTGGCGGTTCGTCTCTACACGCGCCCGAGCAGGGCAGTGAGCTCGGCCACCCGCCGGCCCACCTCGGCCGCGCTCAGGGCACCGGCGGCGATCGCCGGGGCGAGCTCGGCGAGCAGCCGGGCGCGGAGCACCTCGTCGTCGAGGGGGTCGCGCGGGTCGAGGTATCCCTCGCCGCGGAGGTAGGCGGCGAGGGCGTCGCGCTTGTTCGCCCGGAAGCCGTGGGTGCGCGGGTCTCCGCCGCCCGGCTCCAGCCGGCCGAGGAGGGTGCGGGCGTCCCCCCCCACCTCCGCGGCGACCTCGGCCAGGGGGTCGAGGTAGCGGTCGCTCACCGCACCGCTCGCCGCCAGGACCGCCCGGTCCACCGGCCGGCCGCGCCCCACCTGCCAGGCGGCAAAGGTCCGCTCGGCGAGGTCGCAGAGGGCGTCGAGGTGGGCCACCTCATCCCCGACCACCGCCGCGCCGCCGCCACCGCGCGACAGGGTGCGCCACTGGCCGACGGTGGCGACGCGGGCGTCGGCGAGGAGGCGGTGGAGGAGCTTCAGGTCGTCGCGCAGGAGGTGGAAGAGGTGTAGCGCCGCCGGCCGCTCCGGGTCGGGCGGCGCGACCCCGAGGGCGGCACCGTACGCCTCGGTGGTGAGGCCGTCGGGGGAGACCACCTCGGCCGGCGGCGCCACGGTGAGGGCCGCGATGTCGAGGGCGCGCTGGCCGGTGCGCACCGCCGCCAGGTCGATGGTGTGCGGCGGCTCCCCGCCGTGTGTGGCGCACAGCCGGCTCCAGCGAGCGCAGTCATCGGGGTTGGCGGTGAGGTAGAGAATCTGCCGCCCCTCCGACGCGAGCACCAGGAGCGCCTCGGCCACCGCGTCGAAGCGCTCCGGGTCGGCGATCGACAGGGCCTCGTCGAGGATGAGCGGCACCGTGACGCCGCCCTCGGCGTGGGTGGCAAAGGCGACGCGAACGGCGAGGAGGAGCTGGGCGCGGGTGCCGTCGGAGAGCTCTTCGAGACGGCGCAGCGCCCCGCTGTCGCTCTCCTCCGCCACCAGCTCGCCGGTGTCGGCGACCCGCACCGTGTAGCGCTGGTGGGTGAAGGCGGCGAACCAGCCGCTCGCCCGCTTCAGGACGGGAGGTTGCGCCACCTCCCGGTGCTCCTCCTCCACCAGGTCGAGGAGCAACGCCGCGGCCGCCGCCTCGAACGCCTCCTCGCGTCGCCCGGCCAGCGCCTCGCACGCCACCGCCACCGCCGCCCGGCTCGCCTCCAGGGCGCTCCCCTCCTCCGCGTCCCGGATCCTCCCTTCGATGTCGCCCACCTCGCGCGCGAGGTCGTCGAGGCGCGCCGCCGCCGCCTGCTCCTCGGCGAGGCGCGTCTCCGCCGCCTCCAGGGAGAGATCGACGAGCTCCGGATCCTCCGCGAGGCGCGCCTCCAGCTCGGCGATCTTTCCGGTCAGCCGCACCACCTCCGCCGCCGCCTCGCGATAGTCGGGCAGCCGGTCGAGGAGGGCCACGAGCTCCGCCTCGGCAGCGACCCCGGCGCGCGCGAGCAGGTCGTGCGCCTCGCCGTCCGCCCGCGCCTGCCGGTCGTGGGCCTCGGCGCGCCGCCGCTCCAGCTCAGCGATCTCCCGCGCCGCCCGGCGGTGGTCCCGTGACCGGTCCACCACCGCCTCGGCCGCCGCCGCCAGGGCCGGACCCACCGTGGCCAGGGCGGGATCGGGGGTGAGGTCGTACGGGGCGAGGAACCGCTCCACCACCGCCCGCTGCTCGGTGACCGCCGCGGACGCCTCGGCGAGACGCGCCTCGGCGACGGCGAGGGCGGCGTGGGCACGACGGCGGGCGTCGAGCCGCCGGCCGAGGTCGAGGAGGTGGAGGCTGCCGCCGTCGGCCACCCCGAGGCGGTCACACCACACCGCCCGCTCCGTGGCCAGCACCTCCGCCTCCGCCTCCAGACGCGCCTGCTCGCCGTGGAGGCGCCGCCGCTCCTCCACCGCCGCGCGCGCCTCGGCGGCGCGGGCGAGGTCGGCGCGCAGCTCGCCGAGCCGGGCCTCCACCGCCTCCCGCGACCACTCGGCCGGCGGCGCCAGGCGGCTCTCGGCGTAGAGGTTCTGCGCCACCTCCCGCGCCAGGAGGTTCCGACGGGCGATGAACCGGGTCCAGGTGGTGTAGACGAGCGCCCCCGCGCCCGCGCCGAGGAGGAGGGCCGCGTACGGGTGGGCCACGAGGACGGCGCCCGCCACCACGGCCACCACCGCCAGGGCGACCACCCAACGGGACGGCGACGGCGGTCCCTCGGCGACCACCAGCCACCGCTGCAACGCCGACTCGCCCTGATTGAGGCGCGCTGGCTCCTCGACCCCCTCCATCGGCGGCAAGAGGTCGAGGCGGGTGGCCACCTCGTGGGCGCGCCGGCGGTGGTCGTCGAGCCGCCCCACCAGCCCCTCGATCTGCTCCACCTCCGCGGCGCTCACCTCACCCGCGCCGCCGATCGCCGCCAGCTCGGCGGCGGCGGCGGTGCGCGCCTGCGCCGCCTCGCGGACCTCCCGCTCCAGCTCCACCACCGCCCGCGCCGACGCCACCGCGCCGTCGCCCTCCGCCTCATCGACCGGCCCCCCCGGCAGCTCCGTGGCCGCCGCCCCCTCCCGCTCGCGGGCCAGCGCCGCCTCCGCCGCCACCACCTCTTCACGCGCCGCCGC
>CAZRGD010000381.1:0-2737 GCA_964599505.1 uncultured Nitrospirota bacterium
GAGGGGAAGACCCTCCGGGAGTGGGTGGAAGACATGGCGCGGCGGTACCTGGGCGAGGAGCCCCCGGCCCCGGCCGATCAACCCCCAACCAAGCGGAGGTGACCCCATGGCAGTCTTCAAGCCGAAGAAGGACCCCACCAACTGGTGGATTGACTACCGCGTGGACGGCAAGCGGTACCGCCGGAAGATCGGCCCGGCCAAGCGCAAGGCGGAGCAGGCCCTCGCCACCATCAAGGCGCAGATCGCCGCCGGGACCTACTTCGACGCCCACCGGAAGCGGCTCACCTTCGCCGAGCTGGCAGAGCGATACTTCGAGAACCCGAAGAACCCGGAGAAGCGGACCCTCTCCACCGATCGAAAGAAGGCCAAAGCGTTGGTGGCATTCTTCGGGGGGATGGATGCCGACACCATCACCGCCGAGGACGTAAAGCGCTACATCAAGAAGCGCCAGGCCCCGGTGAGCCCCAAGACCGGCCGCCCTCTTCGCCCCGCGACCATCAACCGGGAGTTGTCGTTGCTCTCCGTGGTTTACTCCACCGGCATTCTCCACGGGCTGGTGAAGCACAACCCACGCCAGGGGGTGCCCAAGCTCCGTGAGGACAACATCCGTAACCACGCGGTGAGCCATGACCAATTCCTCAAGCTAGTGGAGGCCCTGCCCACGCACTGGAGACCAATCGTCGCCACCTGCTACTACACCGGCATGAGGCTGGGGGAGGTGGTGAAGCTCACGTGGGACCGGGTGGACCTGGAGGCGGGGTGGTTTCACCTGCGGCGGGGCGACACCAAGACGGACCAGGCCCGCAAGGTGCCGATCCCGGAGCCCCTGCGCCCCTTCCTGGCGGACCTCCCGGAGGACACCACCGGCACCTTCCGGGTGTTCACCTACCGGGGGAGGCCGATCGGCCGGCTCAACGCCCGGTATGCGTGGAAGCAGGCGCTAGTGGCTGCCGGTCTACCAGAGGACCTCCACATCCACGACCTCCGGCACTGCTACGTCACCAACGCGGTCCGGGCGGGCATCCCGGAGGACTTCATCATGGCGGTAACCGGCCACAAGACCCGCTCCGTGTTCTCCCGCTATGTGGACCCGACCCCGGCCGATCTACAGGCTTCCGTGCAGAGAATGGGCACCATATGGACACCAAGCTCTGACAGGGTAGACGCCGAAAACGCGTAACTTCTTGTTTTATATGGTGGCCACTCACGGAATTGAACCGCGGACACGGGGATTTTCAGTCCCCTGCTCTACCAACTGAGCTAAGTGGCCAATCGGGGGCGCGAAGTTTGCCAGCAGCGAGGGTGGTGTCAAGGCTCCTTGCAGCGGTTACGGGCGGTTCGGTAGGCTCCGCTCCCCTGGTGTCGGCTCGGCCCTTGCGGCCCGGCTGTTCGCGGCACGGAGGCCAGGGCGCGTGTGGAACCCCGACGGTGAGGCAGTGTGGAACCGACCCCTGAGCCCCCCCCTGAGCCTTCTGCCGCCGACCTCGGCGCGTTGCGCGACCGCATCGACGCGGTCGATGACCAACTCCTCGCCCTCCTGAGCGAGCGCGCCCGGATCGCCAAGGCGGTGGGCAGCTCGAAGGCGGCGGCCGGGGAGGAGACCTTCCATGTGCCGGAGCGTGAGGCGGAGGTCCTGGAGCGGCTCTCCGCCGCCAACCCCGGGCCGCTGCCCCCCGAGGCGGTGCGGCTGATCTTCCGCGAGGTGATGTCTGCCTGCCTCGCCCTGGAGCGTCCCTTGCGGGTCGCCTACCTCGGCCCCTCCGGCACCTTCTCGCACCTCGCCGCGATCCGTCAGTTCGGCCGCGCCACCCGCTTTGTCGCCTGCGACGACATCCCCGCGGTCTTCCAGGCGGTGGAACGCAAGGAGGCGGACTACGGGGTGGCGCCGGTGGAGAACTCCACCGCCGGGATGGTCACCACCACCCTGGATCTATTGGTGGACTCGCCCCTCACGGTCCACGGCGAGATCGTCATGGATATCCACCACCAGCTCCTCGCACGGACCGACGAGCTCACCGAGATCCGGGTGGTCTACTCTCACCCCCACGCCCTCGCCCAGTGCTCCGGCTGGCTGCGCAAGCGGCTGCCGGCGGCGCGCCTGGAGTCGGTCTCCTCCACCTCGCGTGCCGCCCAGCTCGCCGCCCAGGAGGAGCACGCGGCAGCGATCGCCAACGAGCTCGCCGCAGAGATCTACGGCCTCACCACGGTGCACCGGAACATCGAGGACGAGCGGGTGAACCAGACCCGCTTCTTCATCCTCGCCCACCACGCCGCCGACCCCACGGGTGCGGACCGCACCTCGATGGTCTTCGCGGTGAAGAACGAGTCGGGTGCCCTGGTGTCGACCCTCGCGGCCCTGGCGAGCGAGGGGATCAACATGACGAAGATCGAGTCACGCCCGTCGCGCCGTGGCACCTGGGAGTACCACTTCTTCGTCGACTGCGAGGGCCACAAGGGGGATGCCGCAGTCGCCCGCGCCCTAGAGGTGGTGGAGAGCCACTGCCACTTCTTCCGCATCCTCGGCTCCTACCCCCGCGCCCGGGTGGTGGCGTGAGCAGGGCAAAAATTCCATCATCAAAACCACGAAGGGCACGAAGAGGCTAGGCGTTTGTCGGACTTTGGCTCCCAACAGCTCGTCTCCGCTCTGCAGAGTCCCATCGGCTCCCTTCCCCTCCGGGGGAGGGTTGGGGTGGGGGTGTTTGGAACTAGCAATTGCGTGGGCAATTCAACCCAACAC
>CAZRGD010000382.1:0-2733 GCA_964599505.1 uncultured Nitrospirota bacterium
CCTCGGCCGCAGGGGTGGGCGGTGTGGGCGGTGCGGCCTCCTCGGGCGGCGCCGGAATCGGGCGGACCAGCGGCCGCGCCACCGGTTGCGGGCGCGGCCTCGGTTTTGGTTTTACCTTGGGTTTCGCTTTTCGCTTTGGCTTCGGTCGTGGCGGCACCACCACCGGCCGCGGTAGTGGGGGTCGGGGCGGGGTCACCGCCGCCGCCGGGACGGTGGCCGCCGGCGGCGCAAGGAGCTGAACCTGCACCACCCGCACCTCGCCCTCCCCCCGGCCGCCGTGGGGGAGGGCGAGGACGAGCCCACCGGCGACGGCGTGAGCCGCCACCGATGCCGCGATCGCCCAGGAGAGGCCGTTGGGCCGTGTCATGGTCAGAACCGCGCCGCCAGGGTGATCACCGCGCCGATCCCCGGCTCGGCGATCTCGTCGCCGGGGGCGAGGTCACCCACGGCGGCGAGGGCCTCACGGGTGAGGTGGTAGTGGTAAGTGCGATCGAGGAGGTTGGCCACCTTGCAGGTGAGCTTGATCCGTTCGTTGATCTGCCAGCCACCGCCGAGGTCGAAGACGGCGTAGCCCGGGGAGTCGTCCTCGCCGAAGGCCGCATCGGCGCGCGTCTGCGGGGCCGCCCAGTCGCTGCCCGCCGCCGCCCAGAAGCGGCCCGCCGGGTCGTCGTAGCGCACCTCGACACGGCCGGAGAGCGGCGCGATCTCCGGTAGCGGTCCGTTGGTCTCACCATTCACCCCCTCGGTGTAGCTGGTGTTCGCGGACATCTGCCACGCATCGGTCACCGCCCAGGTGACACTGATCTCGCCGCCGTAGAGGAGGGCGTGGTCGAGGTTGGCGTACCCCTTCAGCGGTGTCCCGTCGGGGGTGGGGATCCCGGGCAGGAGCGAGGCGAGGATGTAGTTGTCCACCCGGTTGACGAACACGGAGGTGTCCAGCGATAGGGGGCCGGTGTTCCCCTTGGCGCCCAGGTCTGCCTCGAAGTTGCGTTCGTCGGTGAGCGCCGGGTTGCCCACCCGCCAGCCGCCGGGCGCCGGGCCGAAGACCGCGTATCGTTCGGTGGCGTCGGGGGTGCGCGAGGCGGTGCCGGCGGCAAGGTAGAGGTCCCACCGGTCGTTCACTTGGTAGCCGAGGCGCACGTTGCCGCCCACCTCGAAGTCGGTCTGGTCGAGGTCGGCCCCATCGGGACCGTTGGCGGCGACGAAGGTGTCGGTCACCGTCTGGCCGGCGAGGCCGGAGGCGCCGTCGCCGGCACGCGCCTCGCTATGGATCCAGTCGCCGCGCATCCCGACGCGCACGGTGAGGCGGGGGGCCAGGGGCCGGTGAACCTCGGCGAAGAGGCCGAGGTCGGAGAAGAGGGTGTCGGGCCACAGCTTCAGCCGTCTCCCCATGGAGCTCATCACCATGGTCGTCCGCCGGTTGGCGTCGCGGGCGAGGCGGTAGCCGTCCGCCCCCACCGCCAGGGTGCCACCGGCCACCTCCAGGTCGAGCTCGGCGCGTCCGCCCACGGTGTCGGCGTCGGAGCGGGTCTCCATGCGCATGGTCGCCGCCGCGTCGCGGTCGAAGTTGTCCATCGTGTGGCTCACCCGGTTCCAGTAGAGCTTCGCGTGGTAGGCGGTCAGCCGCCCCTTGGCCGTATCCTGGTCGAGGGCGAGGCCATAGCGGTAGCTGCTCGCGTCGCGGGCGTCCATGGGGAGGGCCGGATAGTCGACGTTGGCGTCGCGGTGGGTGGCGAAGGCGAGGCCGATGCGGCCCAACTCCGTGGTGTAGCCGAGGTTGAGGGCGGAGTCGAGGGCGCGGAAGTCGGCCGGGACGGTGGTCCCGTCGGCCGCGTTGTAGTCGCCCGAGACCTCGCTGCCGGCAGTCGCGGCCCCGTCCCACCGGCCGTGGCCGCCACCCACCGACGCCTCCACCCGCTGGCCGTGGCGCGCGGTGTCATAACCGACCGAGCCGGCCACCTCACTCTTTTCGGTGTTGGCGAAGGTGTGGGTCTTCAGCTCGATGGTGCCGCCGAGGCCGCCCGGGCCGCGGGTCACCGAGTACGGCCCCTTGACCACCTCGATCGACTCCAGGGACCACGGCGCCACGTACATGGTGGGCGGGTCCATGCGCGACGGGCAGGCGCCATAGATCCGGGTCCCATCTACCAGCAGGTTGACCCGGTCCTCCTTCAGGCCGCGGACCACCGGATCGAGGCCGCAGCCGCCGCGTTTCACCGCGTCGACGCCGGGGAGGGTGGAGAGGACGGCGCCGGTGCCCGGCGCCGGAGTTTCGAGGATCTCGTCACGCCCCTTCGCGACCACCGGCGCGGCGGCGGCGGGCGTGTCGGCGCGCCGGCCGGTGACCTGAATTTCGAGGTGATCGCCGGCGTGGGCGAGGGGGGTGAGGGCGAGACAGAGGGCGAGAGAGAGGGGTGGGGCGAGCGCCCCGGGGATACGTAGTGTCACGACAGAGCTCCGGTAGGGGTGAGCGACCGCACACCGGCCACACGGCCGGTGTGCGGCGTGGATGGCGGCGCCGGTGTGGGCGCGCCGCAACGCAGGGGTGCGGGGCGGCCGTCAGAGACGGTCGCCCGCACCCGGGCTCACCCCACCTGGGGCGGGGGTAGGGCGGGAGGAGCGGACCAACCGGCGAGGGTCGTCCGGGGTGTCGTCGTCCGGGGGCCGGCGGGCGGCGGGACCGGCGGCGCCACCACCGCCAGGAGGGTCGGTGGCCAGTCAGCGTGGACCAGC
>CAZRGD010000383.1:0-2732 GCA_964599505.1 uncultured Nitrospirota bacterium
CCTCATCCCCCACCCCCCATCCCCGGGGCGCCACAGGCGCCCCCTACGCCGCCACCGAGGCGGCGACCTTGGCGGTCATCTCCAGCAGCCGCGACGAGTAGCCCCACTCGTTGTCGTACCAGGCGAGGACCTTCACCAGGGTGCCGCCGACGACCGAGGTGCAGGCGGCGTCGACCACCGAGGAGCGCTGCTCACCGTTGTAGTCGCACGACACCAGGGGCTCGTCAGAGACCCCGAGAATCCCGTCCATGGAACCGGCGGCGGCGGCGCGCAGGGCCGCGTTCACCTCGTCCACGGTCACCTCACGCTCCACCTCGCAGGTGAGATCGACCACCGAGACGTTGGGGGTGGGGACGCGGATCGACATGCCGTCGAGCTTGCCCGCCAGCTCCGGGATCACCAGGGCAACGGCGCGCGCCGCACCGGTGGTGGTGGGGATCATCGAGAGGTTGGCGGCGCGTGCCCGGCGCATGTCCTTGTGGGGGAAGTCGAGGATGCGCTGGTCGTTGGTGTAGGAGTGGATGGTGGTCATCAGGCCGCGCTTGAAACCGAAGGTGTCGCGGATCACCTTGGCCACCGGGGCGAGGCAGTTGGTGGTGCACGAGGCGTTGGAGACCACGTGGTGGCTCGCCGGATCGTAACCGTCGTCGTTGACCCCGATGACGAAGGTGGCGTCGGGATCGGGCGAGGGGGCGGAGATCACCACCTTGGAGGCACCGGCGGCAAGATGCGCCGCGGCCTGCTCGCGGGTGCGGAAGTGGCCGCTTGCCTCCATCACCACCTCCACCCCGAGCTCCTTCCACGGCAGCTTCGCCGGGTCGGGCTCGGCGGTCACCCGGATCTTCTTGCCGTCTACCACCAGGTCGTTGCCCTCGGCACGCACGTCGGCGTCGAAGGTGCCGTGGACCGAGTCGTACTTGAGGAGGTGGGCGAGGGTGGCGGCATCGGTGAGGTCGTTGATCGCCACCACCTCCACCAAGCCACGGGCGTGGTTGGCACGAAAAACATTACGACCGATGCGACCAAATCCGTTGATTGCGACGCGAACACTCATGACGAGGTCTCCAGACTGACGAGGTTGGCGAAAGAAGGCGGGAAGCTCCCGCGGGCGGCAGCCGCCATCACGGCGGGACACCGTGGCACGGTGAAAAAAGCTCTATCGACAGGACCCCCCGCGCTCGGGAGGGGTCGGCCACCACACTGAGAGGAGGTTGGTGGAGCTGAGGGGAGTCGAACCCCTGACCTCTTGAATGCCATTCAAGCGCGCTCCCAACTGCGCCACAGCCCCACGATAACCCCCGAATTCCCCCCGACTTCAGAGGGGTGGCGGTTGTACCTGCGATCGCCGGGAGGTGTCAAGAAAGGAGAGTCCGTGGATTCGCGGGCGGCGGCCGCGGTTCGCCCGCCGCCGCGCCACCGTGATAGATTGCGCTCCCTTTTTACTCAACCCGCTACGGCCTACCCGCGCGCATCGCATGATCAGCCTCCTCATCTCCCTCTCTCTCCTCGCCGCCTCCGTCGGGGTGTGCCTCGCCCTCCACTGGTACATAGGATATGGCCTCGCCGTGGGGCTCCTCCTCTTCCTCGCCTCCAACTTTCTCCTGTCACGCACCATCGGCAAGAAGATGGAGCAGCAGATGAAGGCGGCGGGCGACGCCCTTGGCAAGGGCCACGCCCAGCGTGCGGTGGAAATCCTCAAGGCGACCTACCCTCTCACCCGCTGGCAGTTCCTCCTCCGCGGCCAGGTGGACGGCCAGATCGGCGTCATCCTCTACGCCCAGCGCAAGTTCGACGACGCGCTTCCCTATCTGAAGACGAGCTCCAACCGTCACTGGATGGCGCGCGGCATGCTCGCCGTAGCGTATATGCGCAAAAAGCGAATCGAGGAGATGGACAAGGTCTTCAAGAAGGCGGTCTCTGCCAACCGCAAGGAGGGGATGCTCGCCTCCCTCTACGCCTACTGTCTCCTCAAGCTCGGGCGGCGGGAGGATGCGCAGGAGGTCCTCATCCAGGCGCTGAAGAAGCTCGAAGGGGATGCCCGCCTGGAGGCGAACCTGAAGGCGGTGCAGAACCGCAAGCCCTTGAAGATGAAGCACTACGGCGACATGTGGTACCAGTTTCACCTGGAGCGACCGGCCGGCGCGATGATGGGCCAGCGACCGCGCGGGCCGCAGCCACGGGTGCGCAGAAAGATGATGCGCTGATCGTTTCACGATCAGCGCTGTGGGCGGGCAGAGCCGGCCACCGGAGCCACAGGGGACGAGGGTAGGAGCGAGCTCCCGCTCGCGAAGCAGGCCCATCGGGCCTGCCGCGCCTGCGGCGCGGATCGCCGGCGGGAGCCGGCTCCTACCGGTCGCCGGTCAGGTCGCGGGCGGCGGCGAGAATGGCCTCCATGGCCCCTGCCGCTTCCAGGTCGATGAAGCGCACATCGCGCACGCCGCGGAACCAGGTGAGCTGGCGCTTGGCGTAGCGACGGCTGGCGGCCTGAATGGCGGCGATCGCCGACCCCTCGGTGAGATCGCCGGTAAGCAAGGCGAGGCACTCGCGGTAGCCAATCGCCCCGCGCGCGGTCGGGCCGAGACGCGGCGCGAGGTGGGCCACCTCCGCCACCAGACCGTCGTGAAACATCTGCTCCACCCGGGCCTCGATGCGGGTATAGAGGTGGGCCCGCGGCCGGGTGAGGCAGAGGTTGGCGGTGCGGGTGGCGGCGGCGTGGGTCGCCAGGGCCGAAA
>CAZRGD010000384.1:0-2730 GCA_964599505.1 uncultured Nitrospirota bacterium
CCCACGATGGTTGGGAGCGAGCTGTCGGGTCGAGTGGTTCGGGTGTACCGGGCGCGTGCGGGTCGGGGGGACCCTGCCGCCCACCCGGGTCGGCGGGGCCGGACCGGTGCGCATCGGGCAGGCGTCGTTCGTCTCCATCTCCACCTTCCTGGTGATCTTCTTCGTCGGACGCAAGATGGGGCTCGACCGGCGCCTGTGCGCCACCCTCGGGGCGGGCGGCGCGGTGTGCGGCGTCTCCGGCTCGATCGCCATCGCCGGCGCGGTGGGCGCAAAGAAGGAGCACGCCCCGATCGCCATCACCATGGTGATCCTCTGGGCGATCGTGATGATCTTCTTCCTCCCCCTCGTCGCGCGCGTCCTGCACCTCCACACCGGGGTGTTGGGCGCCTGGGTCGGCACCTCGGAGTTCGCCGACGCCGCCGGCTTCGCCGCCGCGCAGGCGTACGGCAACCTCGCCGGCCAGGTCCCGGGGATCCCGGGCAAGCCCGACGACGCAGTCTGGGCCTTCACCCTGATGAAGGTCGTCGGCCGCGACATCTGGATCGGCATCTGGGCCTTCGTCCTGGCGATCATCTCCACCACCCTGTGGGAACGAAAGACCGGCACCCGCCCCGACCCGGCGGAGATCTGGTGGCGCTTCCCGAAGTTCGTCCTCGGCTTCTTCATCGCCTCGATGATCATGACGGCGATCTCCAGCCAGTACAGCCTGAGCGACTACGAGAAGGTCCTGAAACCGCTCCTCGTCGGCCCGATCAAGACCCTACGCACCTGGGCCTTCATCTTTTGCTTCTTCAGCATCGGCCTCACCACTCGCTTCCGCGAGCTGGCACGCACCGGAGCCAAGCCCTTCTTCGCCTTCACCGCCGGAGTTGCGGTCAACGTCACCCTCGGCTTCGTCCTCTCCAGCATCGTCTTCGCCCACTACTGGACCCACCTCTCCCACTAAACCCTTGATGACGTGGGGCCGGCCACGCGCCGGCCCCGCCTCCCCAACCCGTAGACACCGGCCATGAAGCTCACCGACCGCGCCGACATCTGTCTCCGCTGTGTCCACTTCCGGAACCAACCCGCCTATCTGGAGGCGAACATCCAGGGACTCACCACCCTCGGCTCCGCCTACGGCTCGGTGCGCAAGGACGACGGCATCTGCGCCAAGCACGACCTCTACCTCTCCGCCTACGACTGGTGCGACGCCTTCACCAAGGCGTAGCGAGCGCCCCGGCCTCGAAGGCGGGAGAAAACCACGAAGAGCACGAAGGCGAGGGCGGGCAAAAGCAGGTCGTTGTCAACGCGACACGAGGCCCCATCATCGTCGGTTGGATTCTCGCGCGGAGGCGCGGAGACGCGAAGAACTGCGAACTGCATTTTGGACAGGATGAACAGGATTGACAGGATGGGGGTGGGTGAGACCGGGGAATCGCGTCGCCGGTGGGGGAGCTGAGGGATGGAGAGGGACACCAGGCACCCCCCTCGCGCCACGTTGAGCGCCCCCCCCTCCGAGCACCTCCCCCTTGCACCCAAGGTACGTAACAACCCGAAAGATGCTGCTTGACTCACACATCCTATTGTGTAGATTTTCAGTACATAGGAGGATCCGACATGGCGACCAACCTTGCGATTGACGACCAGTTACTCTCCGAGGCGCAGGAGATTGCCGGCCTCAAGACCAAGAAGGCGACGGTCAACGAGGCACTGCGAGAGTTCATCCAGCGCCGCAAACAAATTGAAGCATTGGCAGCCCTGGGGCAGATCGACTTCAGTCCGAAGTACAACCACAAGAGAGGGCGCTCCCGCCGGTGAGAGTCCTGGTCGACACGACGATCTGGTCGCTCGCCTTCCGTCGTCGCCGCCGAAGCTCGATCGAGCAGGCGCTCGTCGACGAGTTCACGGAGTTGGTGAGGGAGTTCCGAGTAGTCCTCATTGGCGCCATCCGCCAGGAGGTCCTCTCGGGCATTCCCGATCCCCAGCAGTTTGAGACGGTCCGCGGCCATCTCGCCGCGTTTGACGATCTGCCGCTGGATACCGGGGACTATGTAGAGGCAGCCAAGCACTACAACACCTGCCGAGCAAAGGGCGTGCAGGGTTCTCACATCGACTACCTGATCTGCGCAGCGGCGACACGCCACTCCGTGTCGGTGTTCACCACCGACCAGGACTTCGTGCGCTACGCCGGGCACCTGGATCTGCGCCTGCACGGTGTCCGGAAGGGATAACACACCCCAGTTGCCCCTCGGAGCCAAGCCTCGGGGTCTGCTCCGTGCCCCTCGCTGCCTTTCCCTCCAGTACCTCGCGGTGAGTGGCCCCCTTCAAGAGTACGCGGCATTGCCAAGCCGCAACCAACAACGTACCCCATTCATGAATTCCCACTTGTGCTCAATTACCGCGCTCACTTATTTGAATTCTCTATTGCCAATGATGGTGCGGATGGCATCAAGCGACTCTCGAAACGCGCTCCAATCAGTTGCTGTCGGGGTGATGAGCTGGGTTTCGAGTAGTTCATAGTGATCGCCAAAGGACCTATATCGCAGCGTGTCATCGGGTGGGAAGGGGACCACGGGGGTGATGCTCGGACGATGGGGGTCCCCCTCGGGACCGTTCCTGGAACCACGGATGAACACAGATGAACACGGATTGAGGGGACCTGTGGTTGGGTGTCGTCGGTGGTATCCGGAGGCCCTGGTTCTTGATCGCGGGCATGGCCCGCTCCTACCTTGATCCCCCTGCACGGCG
>CAZRGD010000385.1:0-2726 GCA_964599505.1 uncultured Nitrospirota bacterium
GTACCGCACCTACCACTCCGGCGCCGCCACACCCACGCCCACTGCCGCGCCTGCGCTGGAGGCGATCCACCCGTGGATCCGCTTTGGCGCGGGCGAGGGGGTGGACGTATGGGTGGCGCCGTGGCTCTTCTGGTCACCCGGCTTCACCCCCTTCGCCCCCCTGGTGCCGTTTTCGGGGATCGGGACGACGACGCCGGCGCCCACCAAGGAGTCACCGTAGGGGCTCGGTTCACCCTCGGGCCCGCCACGCCGATGGGGTGGAGAACACCACCGTCGGAGGCAGCCATGTTCTACCGATACGCCTATCCCCTTAGCTCAGGACCCTTACCCGATGGGAACACGAAGGCACGAAAGGAGGAAAACACGAAAAGTTTTGGTGGAGTTTTTTCGTGTTTTTAGGTTTTCGTGCCTTCGTGTTCTGCATTCGCCGATCTGTTCTGGGGCTTCATGAGCTAAGGGAATAGGCAGTTCTACCGAAGCAACCGGGTGATCCTTGCGGAGTGTGACGGGTGCGGCCATGCCACCACCCTGGCGCGGGGCAAGACCGAGGGGTGGACGGAGCAGCGCCTCGACAAGCGGGTCCACTGCCCTCGTTGCGCCCGCACCGACTGCGTCCGCGACCCCGCCCACCGTCGCCGCTGACCACACCCGCCCACAGACCGGGCAAAAAGAAACCCCGCGAGGCGTCGGCCTCGCGGGGAAGAGTTCGGTCTCTTTTTGCCGGGGGCGTCGGTCTCGGCCACCGCCTCTGCCCGCAAGGGCGTGGCAAGTCGCTGAGACTCGCCGGTGGTCGGTGGCGGCCCCGTCTCACCCGGTAGGCCCGGGGGACGGAGCGGGAGGCCAGCCCCATTCATCTTACTCAGTACCTACCCGGCTCGATCCGTCACCCCCTTTCTCGTGGGATCAACCTTCGGGCGATTGCCCACTTCCAACATAACAGAGAAGCGGGACAACGGCGGGGGTGGCCCAGGAGTCTGTCGAGCCAAAGTCGACAGACTCCTGAGCCACCCCCAAGCCCGACCGGGCCGGTGAGGGTGGCCGCTGGGGCGACCGGGGGCAGGGGGCCACCGCGTCGGTCGGGGGCATGGCCCCCTCCTACCGCTTCGCGGCCGGCGCCTTGAACTCGATCCGCGCCTTCGCCTTCAGGCCGTCGGCGAGGGCCTTGAGCTGGGTGCGGTAGCGATCCTGGACGAGTTGCTGCGCCAGACGCCCCTTGATCTCGTCGAAGGTGGGTGCCTTGCGCTGCAGCTTCTTCTCCACCTTGATGATGTGCCAGCCAAACTGGGTCTTCACCGGCTCGGAGACCTCGCCCTCCTTGAGGGCAAAGGCGGCCTTCTCGAAGGCGGGGACCATCCGCCCCTTGCCGAAGGTGCCGAGGTCACCGCCCTTGGAGGCGGAGGGACCGACGGAGACCTCCTTGGCCACCGCCTCGAACGCCTCACCCCCCTCGACGACCCGCTTGCGCGCCGCCTCCGCCTCCTCCTTCGTCTTCACCAAAATGTGGCGGGCGTGAATCTGGGCCGGCGGGGTGATCTGCGGGAGGCGCTTTTCGTACTCCTTCTTGAGCTCCGCGTCGCTCGGCTTCCCCTCCTCCTCCACGTGCTTCTTCATGTACATGCGGGCGAGAAGCGACTCCCGCGCCTGGGCCATCCCCGCCTTGAACTCCGGCGAGCGGTCGAGCCCCTCCTTGGTCGCCTCCTCCGACATGAGGTAGCCGAGGATCACCTGCTCCACGAGCTGCTTGCGCCGCTCACCGGTGGCGAACTGGCCGCGGACCTGGGGCGGCAGGGTCTGGAGCCGCTGGTTGATCTCGCTGGCGGTGATCGGGTGGTCGTTGACCGTCGCCACCACCGTGTCGCCGCCGTCCGCGGCATGGGCGGCGAAGGGAAGGAGGGCGACGGCGAGGAGGGCGGCGAGGGCGAAGGCAAACGGCTTGAGCAACATGAGACACCTATCTGAAATAGAGGAAAAAAACGAGCGCGCAACGTTGAAACCGCCCTCTCACGTTGTCAACGCACCGGCCGACAAAGGCAGAGGGTCCCGTCCAATGGTGTTCCTCCTCTGCCTCTTCAGCCTCCTCCTGTGGCCCGACTCGGCCCACGCCTGGGGACCGGCGACCCACGTCTCCCTCGCTGCCGCCGCCCTGGAGCAGATCGTCTCCCTCGGGCTGCCGATTACCGGGTTGCTCCTACGCCACCACAGCCACTTCCTCTTCGGGTCCGTCGCCGCGGACGAGACAATCGCCAAGTCTCTGGCCCCGGCGGAGCTCCACTGCCACCGCTGGGAGGTCGCCTTCGCCCTCCTCGACGGGGCCCCGGACGAGGCCACCCGCGCCTTCATGTGGGGTTACCTCTCCCATCTGGCGGCGGACACGGTGGCCCACAACCTCTACGTCCCACACCACCTCGTTGCCCACGCGGATCAGCGCGCCTTCTCCCACGCCTACTGGGAGATCCGTGCCGACCAGCTTATCCCGGAGGCCGAGTGGCAACTCCTCGCCGACCTCGCCGCGGAGGACCACCGGGCGGGCGAGCGTCACATGGCCGGAGGCCTCACCCCCACCCTCTTCTCCCATGGGGTGAGCCGCCACCTCTTCTACGGCTGGCTCACCACGGTCTCCCGGCCGCCGTGGCGGCACACCGTGGCGCGGATGGCGGCACACTCCACCTGGCCGATCACCCCGGTGGTCCTGCGGCCGTACCGGGAGCGCGCCATCGCCCACACGG
>CAZRGD010000386.1:0-2723 GCA_964599505.1 uncultured Nitrospirota bacterium
TCTGTAAGCTCAGTTGGTTCTATGCGCGACAGGAGCGCTTAACCGGACACTAGTGTACTGTCTACTCTCTCTCCCGTCCCCTCCCGCCCACGACACCGGTCTGGCGACTCCACCTGACGGGTGAACGGCATCATCTCCCCGGATAACCTCCAACACCTTGAGGTCACACCGGATTCATCGCTCACAGAGATAATGCAACCGACGATCTGGGCCGCGCCACCCATTCCAGGCTGTCGGTAGGAGCCGGCTCCCGCCGGCGATCCGGCCCCATCCCGAGAGGGGGGCCGGCCGCGGCCAAAGGTCGCGGTTCGCGAGCGGGAGCTCGCTCCTACCCACGTACCCCAAGCCCGGCGCCGTGATCCCCGGTATTCGGTAGGAGCAGGCTGGTGCGCGAGGTGGGGTTCGAACCCACGACCCCAGGCTTCGGAGGCCTGTACTCTATCCAGCTGAGCTACTCGCGCACGCCGGCGGGGCGGGAGTCTATCGGCCGGTGGGGGGGAAGGGCTAGGGGAGGGTGGCAGCCCAGATCGTCGGCTCCGTTTCCCCGGCAGGGGGAAGCGCGCCTAAAGGATCAAAGAGATAGAGCGATCCGCGTGATGTGAGGTCTTCACCCAGCAGGTGAAGACGCGGAGCAAGCCTCTCGCACCTCCCCACGTGGGGCTCCACGGGGCCGGTGAGAGACAAAAAGGAGCACCCCATCTCCCCCGCGAGCGGGGGAGATGGTATCGAAGCCAACCCCTACCCAACAGGAGTGCCCCGATGGTTTTGACGCAAAGCGTGTTGCCTTTCAAGGTCGAGTTGGTGAAGGAGGAAGAACGGGTCACGGCCCACGGTGCCTTGCCGCTGGGGATCGAGGCGATGCGGCGGGTGATCCCCCGGGCGACCTGGCGAAGAAGCTGGGGTACGCCAGTGTGAGCCCGGTCCAACGGGTGAGCCCTCAACGCTGCGCCACCTTGGATGTGGACGCGACGATCGTGGGGTTTTGCTCCCGGCTTGACCTACGCGCTCCCCTGCTCCGCAATGGCGCCATGGGGGTGCCGGTGATCGATTGCCACGTCCACCTGGCGGGGCTGGGGGGCGGTGGCTCCGGGTGTCGCATCGCGCCGCGCCTGGCACGGCGGCTGCCGGTTCGCTACATGCTGTGGCGCCACGGGATCCCGCCGGGCGGCCGGGCCGACTATCCCGACGACCGTTTCGCCGCCCACCTCGCCGCGCAGGTGGCGGCGGCCAGGCGGGTGGACTTCGCGGTGGCCCTGGCCTTCGATGCCCTCTATGACGAGGCGGGGCACCGTTTGGACCAGGAGACCCTCTTTTACGTCCCCAACGACTACCTGCTCTCCGTGTGCGATCGCCACCCGGAGCTCCTCCCCGGTGTGTCGATCCACCCGTATCGGGATGACGCTCTCGACGAGTTGGAGCGGTGCGTCGCCCGTGGCGCGGTGGCGGTGAAGTGGCTCCCGTCGGTCCAGGGGATGGACCCGGCGGACCGTCGATGTCTCCCCTTCTACGAGCGACTCGCCGCCCTGCGCCTGCCGCTGATCTGTCACACCGGCCGCGAGCACGTCTTTCCCCCCCGCTTCCTCCCCCTGGAGGATCCGCGACGGCTGGTCCTGCCCCTGGAGATGGGGGTTACGGTGATCGCCGCCCACGCCGGATCGCTGGGGGCACTCACCGGCCACGAGGGGTTCGGCGACCGGGTCGCCCTGTCGGCCGCCTGGCCCAACCTCTATGCGGATCTTTCAGGGATGTCGATCCCCGGCCGCGGTCGCCACCTGGCGCTGCTCGCCCGCTGCCGCCACCTCCACGATCGCCTGGTCCACGGCTCCGACTACCCGGTCGAGCCGATGGTCCTCCCCTTCGCCCGCGACCTCGGCCGGGCGCGAGTGCGGGCCCTGCGCCGGATCCGCAACCCCTTCGACCGCGACGTGGCCCTGAAGCAGGCCCTCGGCTTCCCCCCCTCCCTCTTCGACCGCGCCTACCACCTCCTCTCCCGTGTCCGCGGCCCGGGCGGCGAGGCGCTGCGCGGTGGGTAGGAGCGGGTTGTACCCGCGATCCGGCAGGCCGCGCCGTCTTTGCGCTTCGTCGCCTTTGCGCTAGAACAGGAGACGATCCATTCTCTCCGCCTGCGGCCTCTTGCCGCGGCGTCGTTCCACCGTCGCACCCCCCCTCCAAGGAGCAGACCCATGCGCTGGCCGACCCGCCTCTCCCTCCTCCTCGTCGCCGCCACCCTCGCCCTCCCGGCGTGCCAGACCTTGCCGGGGCAGAAGATCGACAAGGTCCTCTATGGTGAGCAGCTCACCGGCACCTTCACCCCGGCGGGGCTCCCGGATGTGGAGTTGCCGCGCGGCATGACCTACCTGCCGAACAAGTCGACGGTCCTCCACTCGGGGGAGCACGCCCTCGGCGAGTTCCGCTTCAAGGGGCGGTTTCAGGGTGAGGCCCTCGCCGACTTCCTCGACGACCACATGCGGCGTAGCGGCTGGCGGTTGGTGAGCCGGGTGCATCTCGACCGTCACCTCCTCCTCTTCGAGAAGCGGGACCGGGTGGTGTTGGCAACCGTGGACGAGGGGATGATCACCACCCACCTCACCCTCCTGGTGGTCCCCCAGGGCGCGCCGGCACCGGTTGCCCAGCGGCCCGCGCCGCCGGCCGAGCCCCCGGCCGAGGCGGTGGACCAGGTGCCGCTCTTCCCGGAGGAGCAGCAGTAGGGGGCTCGCTACGCT
>CAZRGD010000387.1:0-2693 GCA_964599505.1 uncultured Nitrospirota bacterium
GAACATGCCGCCAAGGTGCCAGCGGCAGGGAAAAATGTCAACATTAACAAATAACAGTAAGGCACTACATTCGGATCCAGCGACCCTCCCCTAAGAAAATCAACCCCTTACCCGAACACCACCCCCAAATCTGCACTCTTGCGAGCGGAAAGTGACGAAGATGGGGTACCACGCCTCCGCGGGTCGGCTGCTGCGGGTCGGGAACCTGGGTAGGAGTCGGCTCCTGCCGGCGATCCAGGCCCGAAGGGCCTGCCGCACCTGCGGCGCGGATCGCGAGCGGGAGCTCGCTCCTACCCCATCTCCAAAATCTGCCCTGTGAATCCCTACCTTGACGGCACGGTGCGCTGCCTCCTCGGTGCGCGCAGCGCACCGAGTGGTTGACGGGTAGCGAGGGTCGCCTTACGTTTGGTGTCTATGAGTAAGGCAACTGGCCGGGTCGCTACCCTCACCTCCAAGTCACAGATCACCATTCCGGTGGAGGTGCGCCGGCGGTTGGCGCTCGACACGATGTGCTTCATCCTCCACTTCGAGCGGTGGTGACCGGTGCCGACGCCTTCGTCACCGCCGATGCCCGCCTCTTTCGAGTAACGGAGGTGGAGGTGGTACCGCTGCGAGAGGCGTCATGACTCCAGCGGTGCGGGTGGCGGCGGTTCGGGCGCGGATCGCGGCGGCGTGTGGCCGCGCGGGGCGCGATCCGGTCGAGGTGGTCCTCATCGGCGTTTCCAAGTACCAGCCGGTGGCGGTGGTGCAGCCGGTGGTAGACGCGGGGGTGACGGTGCTCGGCGAGTCGCGGGTCCAGGAGGCACACGAGAAGCTCCCGCAGCTCACCGGGGTGAGCGAGGCCCACCTCATCGGGCGGTTGCAGCGCAACAAGGCGCGCCGCGCCGTCGCCCTCTTCGATCTGATCCAGTCTGTCGATCGCCTCTCCCTGGCCGAGGCGATCGCCCGTGGGGCGGCCGCCGCCGGAAAACACCAGCGGATCCTCTTGCAGGTGAACCTCGGCCGCGAGCCACAGAAGGGAGGGGTCTTGCCGGAGGCGCTCCCGGAGCTATGGGCGGCAGCGACCGCCCTCCCCGAGCTGGTGGTCGAGGGGATCATGGCGGTGCCGCCGTACGACCCGGATCCGGAGGAGGCGCGCCCCTACTTCCGCGCGGCGGCAAGTCTGGCGCGGGAGCTGGAGCAGGGCGCCGGCCGACCGCTGCACCTCTCTCTGGGGATGAGCCTCGACTTCGAGGTGGCGATCGAGGAGGGGGCCCACTGGATCCGCGTCGGTACGGCGCTGTTCGGGGAGCGGGGGTAGGGAGCCTCGGAGCACCGTCCATGTCACCCCCTCCCCCTGGCACCGGCTCCGGCGCCGCCCAGCGACGCTACTACCGCATCGAGAGCGGCCTCGACACCTTTCTCGACGTCGCCCTCCTGTTGGCGGATGGCACCGCCCTCCCCGCCGAGCTCCTCGACCTGAGCGCCGGGGGTGTGGGCCTGCGGTGGCCCGCCACCTCCACCCCGGTGCTCGATGTGGGCGAGGCGGTGGTCCTCCGTGTCCAGCCATGCCCGACGGGCCACCCGATGGAGGTCGGCGCCACCGTCTGCTGGATGGCGATCGACGAGGCGGGTGTGCGGTACGGCTTCGAGATCGGCGAGATCGCCGCCGGTGCCGCTGACATGGACCCGCGCCTCTGGTCCCTCTTCAACCGCCGCCGCACGCCGCGGTAGGGGCGCGCGCCGTGGACAACCTCTACCGAGACACGGCGGCCGGTGAGGTCGAGCGGGTCGACCGCCTCGCCGGGAGTGACGGGGTGCGGATCGAGCGGATCGTCTCCCACGGCCACTGCTCGCCGGATGGCTTCTGGTACGACCAGCCCGAGAGCGAGTGGGTGGTCCTGCTCGCCGGTTGCGCACGCATCGCTTACGACGATGGGCGCGAGGTGAGCCTCACCCCCGGCGACCACCTCCTCCTCCCTCCCCACACCCGCCACCGGGTGGCGTGGACCGACCCGGCGCGAGCCACGGTGTGGCTCGCGGTCTTCTACCCCGGCGGCGGGCGGTAGGCCGCCGGACGCCCCTACGGTTTCAACCCCGCCGCCTTCAGCAACGGCAGGGCGAGGTGGATGGGGATGGCGTAGGTGATCCCGGAGGGGTGGGTGAGGGCGGACTCCTTGCCCCCCTTGGCGAAGACCGCGTTGATCACCCCGATGACCGCGCCGTCCGCGGGGCGGTAGAGGGGGGAGCCGGAGTTGCCAGGGTAGGCGGTGAGGTCGAGCTGAAAGATGGAGAAGGGGTGGCGGAGCTGGTGGATGCGGCGGCCGGTGAGGCGGCGGCTACGGAGCGCCGGGTCGGTGATCGGGACGATGGCGGCGACGATGCCCCGGTGGGTCGCCGGATGCAGCCCAAGGACCATGCCGATGGGGAAGCCGGTGATCGCCACCGCCTCCCCCTCGCGCACCGCCCGCGAGTCGCCGAGGTGCAGGGTGGGAAGGGGCGGGCCGTCGAAGGCGAGGAGCGCCAGGTCGTGGTCGTTGTCGCGCCCCACCACCCGCGCGCACCGGCGGCGCCCCCCGTCCCCCTCCCCCGCGACTCCCGCCAACACGCCCTCCCCTTCCCCCTGGCGCGCGTCGGCCACCCGCTCCCCCAACCTCGCGTTGGCCCCGCCCAAACCGCCCCCGCCGCCTCGCAAACCCGCACCCCGGTCCGCG
>CAZRGD010000388.1:0-2690 GCA_964599505.1 uncultured Nitrospirota bacterium
GGGCGAGGCGCCCCCCCCAGAAGGGGGGCTCGGGGATCTGCGCCGCCGGCTCCACGGTCGGGGTGGTGACCCCTACTGCCGGCTCGGGGTCGGCCGCCTCTGCCTTTACCGTGGCTGGCGGTGCTGCCCCTGCCTCGATGTCGAGCTCTCCGGTCATGATCCGGTCCATGATCTGCAGGCCGTCGAAGGCGTCCTTGCCGTACAGGGCGCGGCCGCCGTACAAGGGGTCGAGGACCTCGTCGACGAAGCGCCGAGTCAGCGCCGCGCCGCCGAGGAGGACCGGAAGGGAGAGGCCGCGCTCATTCATCACCTCCAGGTTCTCCTTCATCACCTGGGTCGACTTCACCAGCAGCCCCGAGAGGCCGATGGCGTCGGCGTCGTGGGCCTCGGCGGCGGTGAGGATCTGCTCCACCGGCTGCTTGATCCCCAGGTTCACCACCCGGTAGCCGTTGTTGGTGAGGATGATGTCGACCAGGTTCTTGCCGATGTCGTGGACGTCGCCCTTCACCGTGGCGAGGACCAGGGTGCCGCGGTGGCTCCCCTCGGCCCGCTCCATGTGCGGTTCCAGGTGGGCCACCGCCCGTTTCATCACCTCCGCCGAGGCGAGGACGAAGGGGAGCTGCATCTCTCCGGCGCCAAAGAGCCGCCCGACCTCCTTCATTCCGTCGAGAAGGTGGGTGTTGATGAGCTCCAAGGGCGGCGTCTCTACGAGGGCCTCGTCGAGGTCTGTTTCCAGTCCCACCGGGTCGCCGTCGACAATCCGGGCGGTGAGCCGCTCGCCCACCGGCAGCGCCGCACGGGCCGCCGCCTGTGCCTCGGGGGCGGCGCTCTTCTTGTGCTCGAAGTGGGCGAGGAGGAAGCGGAGGGGGTCGGACTCGGGCCAGCGCGGGTCGCGCCGCCCGTGGACCAAATCCAGGCAGGCGGCGCGTTCCTCCTCGGGAATCCGCGCCACCGGGACGATCTTGCCGGCGTGGACGATCGCCATATCCAGCCCCGCGGCCACCGCCTCGTGGAGGAAGACCGAGTTGACCACCTGGCGCGCCGCCGGGGTCAGGCCGAAGGAGGTGTTGGAGACCCCCAGGACCGTCAGCACCCCGGGCAGGCATCGCTTGATCTCCGCCACCGCCGCCAGGGTGTCGCGGCCGGCGGTCCGGAACTCCGCGTCGCCCGAGCCGAGGGTGAAGGTGAGGGGGTCGAAGATCAGATCCTGCGGCCGCAGACCGTGGCGGTCGGTGGCGATCCGGTGGATCCGCTCGGCGATCGCCACTTTGCGCTCGACACTCTTCGCCATCCCCTCCTCGTCGATGGTGAGGCAGATGAGCGCCGCCCCGTAGCGGCGGGCGAGCCCCATGACCCGGTCGGTGCGCTCCTCGCCGTCCTCGAGGTTGATGGAGTTGATCACCGGCCGCCCGGAGCACAGGGCGAGGGCCTCCTCCAGGACGGCCTCGTCGGTGGAGTCGATCACCAGGGGCAGGGTGGCGGCGGTGTTCAGGCGGCGGATGAGCGCCTCCATGTCCGCCGACTCGTCGCGCCCCACGTAGGCGACGCAGACATCCAGGAGATGGGCGCCGGAGCGGGTCTGGTCGCGGGCGATGCCCACCATCGCCTCCCACTGCTCCTCCTGCAGGAGGTCGCGGAAGGCGCGCGAGCCGTTGGCGTTGAGCCGCTCGCCGATGATCGACGGCGCCGGCTCGGTGGCCAGGGGCTGGGCGCTGTAGAGGGAGGCGGCCGACGGCGCGAAGTGCGGGGTGCGCCCCTTCGGGGTGAGGTGGGCCACCGCCTCGGCGATCGCGTTGATGTGGTCCGGGGTGGTGCCGCAGCAGCCGCCCACCACGTTCACCCCGAGGTCGGCCACGAAGTGGGCCAGGGCGTCGGCGAGGTCCGACGGCCCCAGGGGGTAGACCGCCTCGCCGTCCACGTTCTCCGGCAGGCCGGCGTTGGGGAAGCAGGAGATCAGCCGGTCGGACTCGTCGCACAGGGTGCGCAGGTGGTCGGACATCTGCGCCGGGCCGGTGGCGCAGTTCATCCCCACCATCGCCACCGGGTACGGCTCGACAATTGCCCACGCCGCGCCGATCTCGCTCCCCACCAGGAGGGTCCCGGTGGCCTCGACGGTGAACGAGACGGCGATGGGCAGCTCCCTGCCCTCGCGCGCCATCGCCGAGCTCGCCCCCACCAGGGCCGCCTTTACCGCCAGGGGGTCCTGGGCGGTCTCGATGAGGAGCAGATCCGCGCCGCCGGCGATCAGGCCGCGGGCGAGGGTGGTGTAGGCGGCGGCGAGGTCGGTGAAGCGGATGTGGCCGAGGGTGGGGAGCTTAGTGCCGCCCCCCATGGAGCCCGCCACCAGGCGCGGTGCCGCGGCGGTGGCGAAGCTGTCCGCCGCCTCACGGGCGAGCGCCGCGGCGCGGCGGGCGAGGTCGAAGGCGTCGTCGGCGAGGCCGTACTCGGCCAGGACCGTGGGCAGGGAGCCGAAGCTGTTCGTCTCCACCACGTCGGCACCCGCTTCGAGGAAGCTCGCGTGGACCTCGCGGACCACCTCGGGCCGGGTGCGCACGAGGAGCTCGTTGCACCCCTCCTTGCCCTCGAAGTCGTCCACCGTGAGCCCCATCTGCTGGAGCGACGTCCCCATGGCGCCGTCGAAGCAGACCACTTTCTGGCGGGCGAGGGAGCGGAGGGCCATGGGGGGAGGG
>CAZRGD010000389.1:0-2680 GCA_964599505.1 uncultured Nitrospirota bacterium
CTGGGAGCGTGACGCGTACCTGCGGCCGGAGCCTCTGCTCCACGTAGGCGTTGACCGCGGCGATGCGCACGGCGAGGTCGCGAACGTCCTCGGAGCTCAGGCCGGCCGCCGCCAGTCGGGGGGCCAGTTTCGCCTTCCCTCCGGCCCGCTTGACGAGACGTCCGACGGTGCCGTCGGTGTCGAACTGGAGGCGGTACACGGTGCCGGAAATCTCGAGGTCGCGGTACTGCACCTCGAGTCGGACGCGCGCGGCGACCTCCTGGGACCGGCGCTCAGCCTCCGGGGTCCCTGGGTCCACTGGGACGAGATCGGCCAGCCGCGCCAGGGTGACGTCGCTCTCGAGGATGGGCGTTCGACCGACAACGGCCACCACCCGGTCCACGACCTCCGGCTTCGGTTGATCTCCGGGCGGGGCGGAAAGCTGCCGAGAGGTCCGGGCCGGCAGCGCCGAGGCGACGAGAAGGAGCTCGAGAACGGCTGCTATGATGCGGAAGCCATGCCGGCGAAAGCCCACCGGGATCGGTCGTGCCAAGCGTGGCCGCAACGAATCGCTCACCGGGAGATGATACCAGCGGCCGACCGGTCCGGGGGTTCCGCCGGTCGCAGCAGGAAGCTGGTGAGAGATGCGGGCGAGAGAGCCGGAGGCTGATTCTTCGGGATGCTTGTGGCTGGTCGCGACCCCCATCGGGTCGATGGAGGATCTTTCGCCTCGCGCCCGCCGGGTACTCGCCGCCGTGGACCTCATCTTGGCCGAGGACACCCGGCGCACGGCCCGCCTGCTGGCTCATTTCGAGATTCCAGGCCGGGGCCGGCTGAAGAGCTTTCACGAGCACAACGAGCGCGAGGAGACGGACCGGGTGCTCGACCGGCTGGTCAACGGCGCGGCGGTCGCCCTGGTGAGCGACGCCGGAACGCCGGTGCTCTCCGACCCCGGGTTCGACCTAGTGCGGCGCGCGCGGGAGAGGGGCTGCCGCGTCCTCAGCGTTCCCGGCCCGTCGTCCTTCGTTGCCGCCCTCGCGGCCTCCGGTCAGCCCCCGCTCCCGGCCACCCTGGCCGGCTTTCTTCCGCCCCGAAGCGGACCGCGCAAGGCCAGGATCCGCGAGCTCAGGGCCGTGCCCTGGACCCTGGTCATCCTGATCTCCCCGCACCGCGGGTCGGCGGAGGTGGCGGACCTCGCCGCCGGTCTCGGCCGCGAGCGGCCAGCGACGCTGCTGGCGGAGCTCAGCAAGCGGTACGAACGGGCGATCGTGGGGACCCTCGGCGAGGTGGCCGAGTCCGAGGAGCTTCGGCGGCCCCGAGGCGAGTACATCCTGGTCGTCGGCGCGGAACCGCAGGCGGGAGCCGAGGCCGGCGGGGAGGATCTGGACGAGGACCTCGTTCGCGCCGTATACCGGGAGGCGGTGCGACGTGGGCTTCCGCGCTCCGAAGCGCTGAGATGGACCGCGCAACGGCTGGGTGTGACGCGGAGGCGGATTTTCGAGCTCTTGGCGCAGGACTAGCCCGCATATCTTACAGCCTTCCTGCTGCGGCCGCGGATGCACCCGCCGGCACGGCGTTTCTCGCGGCGGCGCCGCCTAGGGACACGCGCTCCACCCGTAGGGTGGTCGGGCCATCAGGCCCGAGTCGCCGCCAGGCGACAGCGTGGGCTACGACGTGCCTCGAGCACGCCTCGGCGCCGCCTTGGTCAAAACACCATGCCGACAGGCGCCTCCGCGCCCTCGCCACGGAAGTGTGTGAGATATGCGGGCTAGAAGTCGGCGGTTTCGGCGGTCATGAGACGGTGACGCTCCGGCCTTGAGGCGCGGCCGGAAACCCGGCCAGATGTGTTAATCTCTGGAGTGGGACCAGGATGGGGGAGGAGTGAAATGGTTTGGAAGACCCTTGCCAAAACCGGTTTTTCGGTCCTTCTTGCGACGGCGCTGGCCGGCTGTGCGAGCAAGCCCATTGTCGGCATTCTCCTGCCGACGACCGGGGAGGCCAGCAGCTACGGGGAATCGATCGAGAGCGGGATCCGCGTTGCGCTTGCCCAGGCGCGAGAAAAGGGAACCCTCCCGCAGGGGTTCGAGGTGGTCTGGGTGGACACGAAGTCGAGCCCGTCCGCGGAGGTGGCCGACCTCGATCGGCTCGTGCACAAACGCGGTGTCAAGATGATCATCGGCGGCGCCACGAGCGATGAGGCGCGCGCCCTGTTGCCTGAGCTCAAGAAGCTCAACATTGTCTGCCTTTCGCCGTCCGCCTCAGCTCCGGGGCTCGCCAAGCAGAGCAAGCTCTTCTTCCGGATTTACCCGTCGGATGAGCTCGAGGGGGGGCGCGCCGGGCAGTTCCTCTACAACACGCTGAAGGCCAAGACGACGCTGGTTTTCACCGGTGATTCCACATACAGCCGGGGGATCGAGCCCGAGTTCCGCCGCCAGTACGAGGACAGCCTCGGCGGTAAGGTGGTCGGAGACGTCCAGGTGAAGGAGGGGGGCTGGCAGGCCGAGGCGAAAAAACTCCTGAAGGCCGACAAGCCGGACGCCGTTTACGTCATCGGCTACGCCCGGGAAATTGTGAACGTCCTCGGTTTCTTGAAGGCCCAGAAGTACGGCGGACGGATCATGACGACCTCGGCCTTCTACACGGGGAATAACGGATAGGAATTTCCTTTTGGACACCACCCGGTCCTCCCTCCGCCAGTGAA
>CAZRGD010000390.1:0-2673 GCA_964599505.1 uncultured Nitrospirota bacterium
GGGAAGGACGGCCCTTCGGGCCCGAAGAGATGACGAGATAAGCCACCCGAAAACAAAATCGCCGGCCGCAGGCCGGCACCACCCCCTCATCCCTCACCCCCCATCCCCCAATCCTGCGAGCGAAGCGAGCCCCATGTCCGACGGTATCGACCGCACCGAGCTCCTCGAGCTCTTCCGAGGTGAGGCGGAGGAGTACATCGCCACCCTCAACGATCGCCTGCCGCGCCTCGCCGAGGGCGATGGCGCGGCGGTAGTGGAGGAGCTCTTTCGCGTCGCCCACACCCTGAAGGGGTCGGCGGGGCTGGTGGGGCTCGGCGAGGTGCAGGAGGTGGCCCATGGCATGGAGGACCTCCTCGGCCAGGTGCGCGACGCCGGGGCGGACCACGGCGATCTGTTGTTTGTCGGCCTCGACCTCATCGAGACCCTCCTCGAAGAGGGGGCGCAGGCGGCGGAGGGGGCGGTCGCCGGCTACCTGACGGCGGTGCAGGGGGTCCTCGAAGGGGCGGCGCCCAAGCCTTCCCCAATCCCTGCGTCTCCCCTCCCCACCGAGCCCACCTCTACGCCGGACGAATCGCCGCCCGCCGCTGGTCGTTATACCCGTGTCCCGGTGGAGGAATTGGAGCAGATGCAGGGGCTGGTGGCGGAGGTGGTGGTGGGGCGTCACCGGATGGAGGGTGCCCTCGGTGACTACCGCTCCCTGTGGCGTCGCCTGGAGGGGATGGAGGGCAGGCTCGCCGGGGTGGCGGAGGGGCTCACCCGCCTCTCCCGCGACCCGGCCGCGGCCCCCGGCGCCGAGCTCGGGCAAGAGCTCACCGGCCTGGTGGCGGCATTGAAACGCAACCTTTCCGACTTTCGCGGCCACGTAGGCGCCCTGGCGCGCACCACCCACGGACTCCAGGACCACGTCTCCCGCGCCCGCCTGGTGGAGGTACGCGGCCTCTTTCAGCGCTTCCACCGCCTGGTGCGCGAGGCGTCCCGGGAGACCGGCCGTCGCTGCTGCCTGGAGCTCGCCGGCGAGACCACCCGCATTGACAAGGTGGTGGTGGAGCGGCTCCACGACCCCCTGGTGCATCTGGTGCGCAACGCCCTCGCCCACGGCATCGAACCGATCGAAGAGCGGCGGGTGGCGGGCAAGCCGCCGGAGGGACAGATCCTCCTCGCTGCGGAGACCCAGGGCGATGCGGTGGTAATCCGGGTCTCCGATGACGGACGCGGTCTCGACCCGGCAAAGCTGCGCACCGCGGCGGTGGCCAAGGGGCTGTTGGGCGAGGCGGAGGCGGCTGCCCTCACCGACGACGAGGCGGTGGCGCTCATCTTCCGTTCCGGCTTCTCCATCCGCGAGCAGGCCGACGACCTCGCCGGTCGCGGCGTCGGCATGGACGCGGTACGTGACCAGGTCGGCGCCCTCGGCGGTCGGGTGTCGATCCAGTGGGAGGTGGGGCACGGCACCACCTTCCTCCTGCGGGTGCCGCTGAGCCTGGCGATCACCCGCGGCATCCTGTTCACCGTCGGCGATGTCTCCCTCGCCCTCCCCATCGCGGCGGTCCGCGGGGTCAGCGAAGTGGTCGCCGCCACCCTGGTCGACGGGACCCTGAATCTCCACGGCGAGGCCATCCCCTACCGCCACCTCGGCCGCTGCTTCGGCTGGCCGGAGCCTGCGGTCGACGCCCAACCGGTGATCGTGGTCGCCTCGGGCAAGGAGCACATCGCCCTCGGTGTCGACCGCCTCCGCGGCCAGGAGGAGATGGTCCTGAAGCCCCTCTCCCCCTTCCTCTCCGGCTACCCCTGGGCGTCCGCCGCCACCGTCGGCCCGGACGGCGACGTCCGCCTGCTCCTCGACCTCCCCGCCCTCTTCGAGCGGCTGGCGCGGTAGCCGCGACAGCGCCGCCTCACCCGCTCACACCTCCCAGACGCACTTCACCGGGTAGGCCCGGACCAGGGGGTCGGGGGTGGCGACGCAGAGCTGGTGTTCCAGGGCCTGGCAGATGAGCATCCGATCGAAGGGGTCGCGGTGCAGAGGCGGCAGCTTCGGGAGGTGGGCGATGGCTGCCTCCGCCAGGGGCAAGGGGTCGATCCCGTGACGCTGTCGCTGGCGCGGCAGGTAGGTACCCGGCTTTTCGGGTAGCGGAAACTTGCCGAGACTGTGTTTGACCACCCCCTCCCATATGGAGACGGCGCTCAGCCAGACATCGTTGGCCGGCTCGCGGATCGCCTCCACCAGCGACTCCGGCAGTCGTCCATCGCCGCTGATGAACCAGAGGAAGGTGCAGGTGTCGAGGAGGAGGTTCACCGACCCTCGAAGGCGGCGACCACCTCGTCCGGCAGGGGATCATTGAAGCCGTCGGGGACCCGTAGCTCCCCAGCGCACAGCCCCGCCGGCCGCCGCGCCCGCGGGGGGCGGGCAAGCGGCGCGAGCTGGGCCACCGGCCGGTTGTAGCGGGTGAGAATGATCGTCTCTCCCGCCTCGGCGCGACGCACATAGGCGGCCAGGTGCTCCTTGACCTCGTTCGTGTTAGCCTTGCACATGGTCATAATGTCGTCCTACATGATGACCTTGTCAAGCGGCCGGTGGCCCGACACGGCGGCGGTCTGGGGCTGCGTGGCGGGTGGGTTTTCACCGCAGAGAGGATCAGCGGAAATAGCAATGCAGGCCGAGATGGGACCGTCCGTAGG
>CAZRGD010000391.1:0-2633 GCA_964599505.1 uncultured Nitrospirota bacterium
GGTGGCGAGGTCTCCCAGGGAGGCAGTGTCGAGGTGGTCCTGGGCGTAGCGAAAGAAGGTGCGTTCCTCAAGCTCCGAGTGGTCACCGAGCAGCCGCAGGTAGCGGCTCGCGCAGGTCGACGCCTCTTCAATCGCCTGTGGATCGTCCGGGATGCGCTGGAGCGCCGCGAGCAGGGCGTTGAGGAGGTAGCGCATGTCGTCGTGCTCGGCGAGCAGGCCGTTCACCGGCCCGGAGAGCTCCGGCAGGCGCTCCACCAGGAGGGGGAAGAGGTGGATCTCCTCCTGCTGGAAGTGGTCCTCGACCGCGGTGCGCAGGGCGGTGATGTGGCGGATGAGCCTCCCGGTCGCCTCGCGGTCGGTGGCGCCGCCGCTCGTCATCCGGTGCAGCCCGGTGGCGATCGCCGGCAGTCGGTCCCGGAGCGCCGTGTGGGTGTGGTAGAGGATGTCGAGCGCGGTGTTCGAATCCATGGCCTCTCCTCTCGAGCTTGCGGTGGGGAATGGGCCATCTTGGAGCATCCCCACGCACTCGCGCCAGGGGTCGAATGATCCTCTGACACTCCCCATGCCGCACGGATCGCTCCTTCCACTGAACCGATGACCACTTGGCGATCGCGATGTCCCTTCATGAGCTGAGTGGATCGGCGTATCCGTCTACGTCGCGGAGTGGCTATTCGAGGGTCGGCGCGGTAAGCCCCGCGGCGAGGGCGGCTTCGGCGCGGGCGATGGCGGCGAAGTCACCGGTGTCGAGCCAGGTGCCCGGGTGGCGGTAGAGGGCGACGCGGCCGCCGGTGGCGATCTCGGGGAGGAGAAAGTGGCGCAGGATGCAGGCGGGGACGGGCGGGGTGTGGCGCGCCAGGAGGGCCGGGTCGAGGCAGTAGCACCCCATGAAGAGGGGGCCGTTGCGGCTACCGCTGGGGGCGAGGCCGGTGAGCCAGCCATCGTGCTCGGCGAGGCGGCGGTGGGGGAGGTCGTCCGTTCCCACCACCGTTGCCAGGGTCGCCATGGCGCCGGTGGCGCGGTGGTGGGCGATGAGCCGGGTGATGTCGAGGTCGGTGATCTGGTCGGTGTTGAGGACCACCGCCAGGTCATCGTCCAAAAGCGGCGCCAGGTGGCGCAGGCCGCCGCCGGTGCCGAGCAGACGCGGCTCGCGCGAGTAGCACAGCTCCATCCCCCATCGACGGCCGTCGCCGAGGGTGGCCTCGAGCGGGTCGGCGAGGTGGTGGCTGTTGAGGACGACGCGGCGGATGCCGGCGGCGCGCAACAGCGCCAGGGGATAGTGGACCATCGGCCTCCCCGCCACCTTGACCAGGGGCTTCGGGATCCGCTCGGTGAGGGGGGCCAGGCGGGTGCCGCGGCCGGCACAGAGGACGACGCCGGTCATCCCCGCCGCTCCCAGACGGCGGCGAGCTCCGCGAGCAGCGGGGCGAGGTCGGGGTGGTCACCGGCGAGGCGGCGGGCGGCGTGGAGGGCGCGGGCCAGGGCCGGGGCGACGTAGGGGAGGTAGCCACCGTTCCCGTGGGCGACCTGCTGGTTGCAGTAGGTCCCCGCCGCCTTCACCAGCCGCTGGCACGCGGCGAGGTCGTCGCCGGGCGGTGCGGCGCCGGCGGCCGCTGCGTAGCGGGTGCGCAGCCGGTCGCGGGTGGTCTCTTCCAGAGTGGTGTACGGGTCTTCGAGGAGCGAGGCGAGGTCGTAGGCGGCCGGTCCGAGGCGGGCGTCCTGAAAATCGATTACCCGCACCCCCGCGTCCGTCACCATCAGGTTGCGGCGGTGGTAGTCGCGGTGGCAGATGACCTGCGGCAGGCGGGCGAGGGCGTCGCACACCGGCGCCAGCAGGGCGGCGGCGCGGTCGGTGTCGCGCCAGCCGGTGAGGGCGGAGAAGGTATCGAGGAAGAGGCGGAGCTCGGTGCGGAACAAGTGGCTGTCGAAGGGCGGCGCGAGGGGGGCACCGGCCGGGTCGAGGTGGTGGAGCGCCGCGAGGAGGTCGACCGCCTCCGCGTAGTCATCGGATTCGGACTCCGCGGACAGGCAGCGATCACCGAGGTCCTCGAGGATCACGACGCCGGCATCGGGGAGGGTGGCGACCACCCGCACCACCGGCCAACCGGCCCCTTCGAACCACCGCTGGAGCCGCAGAAAGGGGTCGTCCGCGGGGATCGGCCCGGGGTGGAGCTGGAGGATGACGGTGGTCGAGCCATCGGCGGCACGCAGGTAGCGACGCGCCGAGGCCTCCGGGGTGAGGGGGGTGAGGCGTGGCGGATGGTGACGCCACGCCGGTCGCCACTGCTCGAGCGCCATCCTCTGGGTGAGATTTAGGCCGTCGGCTCGGGCGTCCATGGTGGGGTGTCGAAGAGGTTTCCCCATGGGGGTAGCGCGTATGAGGAGAGTCGTCGTAGTCGTGGGGATCGTATTCGCCGTGGTCGCATCGCGGCCGGTGTGGGCGGTGGACGGGGAGCGCCTCTTTGTTCACCGGTGTGGCTTTTGCCACACCTTCCGCACCCTTGGCCACCGCCAGATCGGCCCCGATCTCACCGATGTGAGGTCGCGCATGGAGCCGGAGGCGATCCGCCAGTACATCGAGGGGCCGCGTTCGGTGGACGCGCGAAGTCGGATGCCCGCCTCACGGGGGTTGCGGC
>CAZRGD010000392.1:0-2610 GCA_964599505.1 uncultured Nitrospirota bacterium
CCTGGTTCGCACCGCGGTGGTTCGTCTCCGGCTTCCAGAGTGTTTGAGGGACCGGCCGCGTCCCTTCCGCGGGTGTCCTCGACCGCAGCGCCGCGGGTGAGGTGGTGGAGCGGCCGGCGTCGGTGGTCAAGGAGCTGGTGGAGAACAGCGTCGACGCCGGCGCGACCCGTATCGACGTCCACCTGGAGGAGGGGGGGATTCGCCGGATCCGGGTGACCGACAATGGCTGCGGCATCCCCCTGGACGAGCTCGCCCTCGCCTTCGCCCGCCACGCCACCTCCAAGGTCTCCCGCTTCGAGGAGCTGGAGGGGGTGACGACGATGGGGTTTCGCGGCGAGGCCCTCGCGTCGATCGCGGCGGTGGCGCAGGTGCGCCTGGCGAGCCAGCCGGTGGCGGGCGACGGCGGTGTGGCGACCGTGGGCCCCGATGTACCGCTCTCCGTGCGTCCCGCGGCCCGGCCTCAGGGGACCGAGGTGGAGGTGGCCGACCTCTTCGCCCGGGTGCCGGCGCGGCGCAAGTTTCTCAAGCGTGACCGCACCGAGCTGCACCATGCCACCGAGGGGCTCACCCGCCTGGCGCTGGCGCATCCTGCGCTCCGCCTCACCCTCACTCACGGCAAGCGTCGCCTCCTCGACCTGCCGCCCCACCGCACCGTGGCCGAGCGGCTGCGGGCGGTGAAGGGTGACCGTCTCGGGCCGCTGCTCGAATTCCGCGAGGAGGTGGACGGGGTGGCGGCGGCCGGTGTGGTCGCCCTGCCGGGGACCGAGCTGCCGCGCTCCGCCACCTCGCTTCTGTTCGTGAACGGCCGGCCGGTACGCGACCGGCTCCTCACCCACGCGATCCACCAGGCCCACGAGACCCTGGTGATGCGCCACCGAACCCCCTTCGTCCTCCTCTTCCTGGAGGTGGGAGCGGGGGAGGTGGACGTCAACGTCCACCCGGCCAAGGCCGAGGTCCGCTTCCGTGAGCCGGGGCGGATCCACAACATCGTCGCGGCGGTTCTCCGCGACTGCCTCACCGGCTGGGGACGGGAGGCGGAGGGCGAGGTGGTGGCCGTTGCGACCGGTGCCGCGCCGGAGATCTCACCCCCGGCCGTCGGCCACGGCGGCACACGCCCGGCCACGGTGGGCGAGCGCCACCGGGACTATCGCTCCACCCTCGAAGCGTGGCGCGGCAACGCGGTGGCGCCGCCGGTCGATCATGCGCCTGCACCGGCGGCGGCGAGCGACACCGTCACCGCGCCCGAGGCGCCCGGCCCCTTCGCCTCCCTCTTCGAGCACAAGCTCACCCCCCTCGGGCAGCTCCACCGCACCTACCTCCTGGCGGAGGACGCGGAGGGGCTGCTCCTCGTGGACCAGCACGCCGCCCACGAGCGGATCCTCTACCACCGCCTCAAGGCGCAGCACGAGCGTGGCCGCGCCGAGGTCCAGGGGCTCCTCTTCCCGGAGACGGTGGAGCTCGACGCGGCCGAGGCGGTGCTGCTTGAAGACCACCTCGACGCCTTCCGCGCCGTGGGGCTCGACATCGACCCCTTCGGTGATCGCACCTTCACCGTCCGCGCCACCCCCGCCCTGATGAAGGGGGTCGACCTCGGCGGTTATTTGCGCCGCGCTCTCGGGGAGCTGGCGCGTCTGGAGGGGGAGGGGAGCCCGCCGTCGGCGGTGGCCGACCAGCTCCTCTTCACCATGGCGTGTCGTTCGGCGGTGCGCGCCGGCGATTACCTGCCGCCGCAGGAGATCGAAGCGCTCCTCGCCGACCTGCGTGACGCGCCGTTGCCGTTTACCTGCGAGCATGGGAGGCCGACGTTGATCCGCATCTCGAAGGGGGAGATCGAGCGTCGGTTCAAGCGGCAGGTCTAATCATTTTTCGCCTGCGGCGAAAAATGGTGGGCGCTGCGCGCCTGGGGGGCTTGGGGGGAGGTGGACTGGTGGGTGGGAGGCGCTATGCGCGAGGGAGGCGTTGTCGATTGCCGGGAGAGCAGGCGGCGCGGTATGAAGGGGGATGGGACTCATCCTTACTCCGCTGGCTCGGGCGATCGCCAGTCTCCGGCGTGGCGTCGAACGATCCTGTGTGGAGCCGGAGGATGAAGAGGTGCGCGACGCGGTGATTCAGCGCTTCGAGTACACCTACGAGCTGTGCTGGCGGATGCTCAAGCGGCAGATCGAGCAGGAGTCGGCGACCCCCACGGAGGTGGATCGGCTCGGCTTCCGGGATCTCATGCGGGTGGGCGCCGAGCGTGGCTACATCGCCGATCCGGAGGCGTGGTTTCGTTATCGTGAGGCACGCAACGTCACCTCCCACACCTATGATGAGGCCAAGGCGAAGGTGGTCTATCTTACGGCGGTGACCTTTCTCGATGATGCCCAGCGGCTCTACGATGCCCTCCTGCGGCGCAACCCGTCGCCATGATCGAGTTGGAGCCGCGCCACCTCGCGGTGGTGGAGAAGGTCCTCGCCACCCACCTTCCGGACCGGGAGGTGTGGGCCTTCGGCTCACGGGTTCACGGTCGCGGCCTGAAGCCCTTCTCCGACCTCGACCTCGTGGTCTTGGGTGATACGCCCCTCGATCTTGGCCGTCGGGCGCAGGTGCGCGATGCCTTTTCTCAATCCG
>CAZRGD010000393.1:0-2597 GCA_964599505.1 uncultured Nitrospirota bacterium
TGAGGACCAGGGTCGTGATGTGCTCTCGATTTGTTGTTGCGTGAGGCGGCTACAGCCGAGAGGTGGGCGGAGGAGACGGTCGGCAGAGAGAGAGGGGTAGAGGAGACAGCCTCGGACCGGGGCGCGAGCGGCTGGTGGCGGTGCGCATCGGCCCGGTGGCCGGGGCGGTGCCGGGGGCGATCCTCCTCATCGACGATCAGAGCGGCGTCCAACGTACGGTGGAGCGGACCCGCCAGGCGGGCAGGCTGGAGGCCCTCGGGACCATGGCCGCCACCCTCGCCCACGAGATCCGCAACCCCCTCGGGGCGATCCGCGGCGCCGCCCAGATCCTCGACGGCATGTGCGACGACCCGGACGGCTGCGAGGGGATCGCCGTCATCCTGCGCGAGGCGGACCGCCTGGCACGTCTCGTGGATCAGGTCCTCGGGGTGGCGCGTGGGGATAGCACGGCGCGCCGGCCGGTAAACATCCACCGGGTCCTCGATCGGGTGGTAGAGCTCCTCACCCTGGAGCTCGGGATCGACTCGATGGCGGTGGCGGCACGCGAGTTCGACCCGTCGCTTCCCGATGTTGTGGGGAGTGAGGACCGGTTGGTGCAGCTCTTCTTCAACCTGGCGAAGAACGGCATCGACGCGAGTCCCGCAGGCGTCCCGGTGGTCCTCCGCACCCGCCTCTCGTCGGTGCGCGTGCGTCGCGGTGAGACCGCCGCCCGGCGCCTCAGCGTTACCATTCTCGACCGCGGCACCGGGATGACGGAGGAGACGCGAGACCGCCTCTTCACCCCCTTTTTCACCACCAAGGAGGGCGGCACGGGCCTCGGCCTCGCCCTCTGCGCCCGGATCGTCGAGGAGCACGACGGTGAAATCGAGGTACGACCACGGCGCGACGGCGGCACCCGCGTGGAGGTGTGGCTGCCGCTGGCCGGGTAGGAGCGAGCTCCCGCTCGCGTGCCGTCTGCTATGCAGACGGCAGTAGCGGCGCGCCGCGCCGCTGAGTAGAAAACCGCAGGCCAAGGCGCCGTACCCACAGGTTCTCGGGTAGGAGCGAGCTCCCGCTCGCGATCCGCGGCCTCCGGCCGCGGCAGGCCCTTCGGGCCTGAATCGCCGGCGGGAGCCGGCTCCTACCTTGTCGCGAATGGGAAGTCGGTCTGGTGCGAGCCTCCTCTCCCCGCGACAATCATCGCGATCCGATCGACGCTTACCGCAACCTACGGCAAACCCTCCATGTCCGACCTCTGCGCCCAGTGCGGCCTGCCCGCCGGTCGCCGCCCCCTGCGCGGCCGCGTGCGCGGTGAGGAGGCCGCCTTTTGTTGCTACGGCTGCTACCTGGTGATGCGCGTTACCGGCGAGCCCGGGGTGCGCGGGGCGCCGCAGGGGTTGGTCCTGCGCCTCGGCCTCGGCCTCTTCTTCGCCCTCAACGTGATGGTCTTTTCCCTCGCCCGCTACGGCGGCCACTTCGCCATCCCCGCCACTCTGCTGGGGGAGGAGGCGGACGCGGCGCGCTTCAACCTGCTCCTCGAGTACATCCTGCTCGCCCTCTCCACCCCGGTGATCCTCCTCATCGGCCTGCCCATGGTGCGTAGGCTCGGCGAGGAGATTATTCACCTCTCCTTTTCCATCGACTCTCTGGTGGGGATCGCCACCCTCGCCGCCTTCGGCCTATCGGTACGCACGACGCTTGCCGGCGGCGGCCAGGTCTACTACGACACCGCCTGCTGGCTCCTGGTGCTCATCACCCTCGGCCGCTACCTGGAGGCACGGGCGAAGGCACGCACCACCGGCGCGGTCGAGGCGCTGCTGGCCCTGGCGCCGCCCACGGCGCGACGACGACGGGCGGACGGGAGCTTCGAGGAGGTCGACGCGACCGCCCTCGCTCCCGGCGTGGTGATCGAGGTCCGTCCGGGGGAGGGGATCCCGGCGGACGGCGTCGTCCTCGAGGGGAGCGGTAGCATTGATCGCTCCGCCCTCACCGGTGAGGCGCGTCCGGTGCCGGTGGCGGCGGCCACCGACGTCCACGCGGGGACCGTCAGCGTCGACGCCGCCTTCACCGCACGGGTCACGGCGCCATCCGGGGAGCGGTTCCTGGACCGCATTGCCCGGCTCATGGAGGAGGCGCGGACGGCGCGCGGCCCGCGCCAGCGCCTCGCCGATGCGGTCGCCGCCTGGGTTGCACCGGTGGTGGTGGGGCTCGGGGTGGCGACCTTTCTGTACTGGCAGCCGCGCCTCGGGGTGGAGGCGGCCCTCCTGCGGACCCTCGCGGTGTGGGTCATCGCCTGCCCGTGTGCCCTCGGCATCGCCACCCCCATGGCTCTGTGGGTGGGGCTCGGGGTCGCGGCCCGCAATGGCCTCTTGATCCGCACCGCCGCCGCCCTGGAGGCGATCGGCGTGATCGACACGGTCTGCCTCGACAAGACCGGCACCCTCACCACGGCGGTCCTGGAGGTGGCGGAGGTGCGCCTGGCCGCCGGGGTCGGCGAGGCGGAGGTACGCCACGCGATTGGCCGGCTCGAGGCGCGGAGCGAGCACCCCGCGGGCCGCGCCCTGGCCGCCTGGGCGGGGGCGGGCGGGGGGGGCGGGGCGTGGGGCCCCGTGGCCGGG
>CAZRGD010000394.1:0-2593 GCA_964599505.1 uncultured Nitrospirota bacterium
GGGAGGCGGGCGGAGACCTCCGCCACCCGCCCGGCGCCCTGGGGGAGGACGAGGAAGTTGATGAGGACGAGGATCAGAAAGACGATGATCCCGATGACGTAGTTGCCGCCGACGACGAACGGGCCGAATGCCTGGATGACGGGGCCGGCGGCGCCCGGCCCCTCGTTGCCGTGGGAGAGGATGAGGCGGGTGGAGGCAACGTTGAGCGACAGGCGCAGCAACGTGGTGACCAGCAGCAGGGGCGGGAAGACGGAGAAGTCGAGCGGCGAGGTGGTGGAGGTGGCGACGAACAGGATGAGGACCGCGCTGGTGACCGAGACGGCAAGCAACAGGTCCATCACCGGCGCCGGCAGGGGCACCGTCATCACCATCAAGATCCCCACCACCCCGAGGGCGAGGTAGAGCTCGCCGCGGTGGGCGGGGGCCGAGATGGGCGCGGAGGCGGTGGCGGAGAGGGCAGCGGCCATGGCGATTACCTCGAGGTAGCGGGGGCCTCACGGCGGGCGCGATAGACGTAGGCGAGGACCTCGGCGACGGCGCGGTAGAGCTGCTCAGGGACGAGCTGCCCCACCTCGACGGTGCGGTAGAGGGTGCGGGCCAGCGGCCGGTCCTCGCGCACCATCACCCCGGCGTCGCGGGCGATCTGCTTGATCCGCTGGGCGACGAAGCCGGCCCCCTTGGCGACCACCCTGGGCGCGGCGTCCTCGCCACGCTGGTAGCGCAGGGCCACGGCGAAGTGGGTCGGGTTGGTGACCACCACGTCGGCGGTGGGCACCGCGGCCATCATCCGCTTGCTCGCCATCTCGCGCTGCAGCGACCGGATGCGGGAGCGGATGAGGGGATCGCCCTCGGACTCCTTCATCTCCTCCTTCACCTCCTGGGTCGTCATGCGCAGGTCCTGGGTGAACTTCCACCGCTGGTAGCCGAAGTCGGCGAGCGCCAGGAGGGCGATGAAGATCAGGCAGTTGCGCATCACCACGAAGCAGAGCACGCCGATCTGCGGCAGGATGGTGGCGATGCCGCCGTTCCCCACCGCGACGATGTCCGCCACCCGGTGACGGAGGGAGAGCCACACCACCACCGACAGGGCGATGATCTTCGCCACCCCGCGCAGGAGCTCCATCACCGCGTTGAGGGAGAAGAGGCGCTTGAAGCCGGCCGCCGGGCTGACCCGTTCGAGCTTCGGGGCGACCGCCTCCGGGCTCATCACGATCCCCACCTGGCCGAAGCCGCCGATGAGGGCGGCGGTGGTCGAGGCGAGGAGGACCGGCGCCAGCACCTCCAACCCGGCACGCGTCCAGCCGGCGGCGAGACCCGGGAGGCTCTCCAGGTCGATGTCAAAGCCACCGGCGAAGCAGCCACGGGCGATCGACTCCAGCCCTGCCCACATGTGGCTACCCCCGAGGGTGAGGGCGAGGACACCGCTGCCGAGGACCATCGCCGAGATCACCTCGCTGCTCTTCGGCACCTGCCCCTTACGGCGCGCGTCGTCGCGCTTGTGTTGGGTGGGCTGCTGGGTCTTGTCCTGATCCGACACGGAAGGCTCCAGCGATTACGACAGGGAGGTGAGGATGTGAGTGAAGTGGCCACCCATGCCGTCGACGCCCCGCTCTACCCACCACGCCAAAAGCGGCAGGGTGAGACCGAGGGAGACCAGGCCGATGGCGATCTGGAGCGGGAAGGCGACGAGGAAGACGTTCATCTGCGGCAGGGTCCTCGCCAGGATCCCGAGGCCGAGCTGGGTGAGGAGCATCGCGGCGATCACCGGCGCGGCGATGGAGAGGCCGGCGACGAAGACCCCGGAGGTGAGCTCGAAGATCACCTCGATGGCGCCACCACCGAGGTGGGCGGTGGCGAGCGGTACCCGACCGAAGCTGAGCGCGAGCGCCTCGATCACTCGCAGGTGACCGCCGAGGGCGAAGAAGATCAGGCCGGCGAGGATGAACTGGAACTGGCCCACCACCATGGAGTTGGCGTGGGTCATCGGGTCGAACTGGCTGGCGGCGGCAAACCCCATCTGGGCGGCGATCGTCTGCCCGGCGAGCTGGATGCCGGCAAATAGCGCCGCAACCACGAAGCCGATCAGCGCCCCGATGACAATCTCTCCGCCAACCCCGAGGGCCAGCGCCACGAGACTCGTCGGTGCGGCGACCGCGGCGACGCGCGGTAGGAGGAGGACCGCGATCGCCACGGAGAGCCCCACCTTCACCGGCCGCGGCACCACGCTCCCGCCGAGGACCGGGGTGAGACTGATCACCGCCGCCACCCGCGCCAGCACCAGGGCGAAGCGGGCAGCGAGGCCGAGGTCGATGGAGAACACCCCGTTCATCCGTGCACCAGCTCCGGCATCGAGGTGTAGAGGCGGGTCGTGTAGTCGATCATGAGCTGCGCCATCCACGGCATCAGCGCGACCATCACCAGCGACATGGCGAGGAGCTTGGGAACGAAGGTGAGGGTCATCTCCTGCACCTGGGTGAGCGCCTGCAAGAGGCTCACCGCCACGCCCACCACCAGCCCGACGAGGAGCAACGGACCCGCAAGAAGCAGCGCCATCTCCACCGCCCCTCTACCCAGCCCCACCACCGTGTCGATG
>CAZRGD010000395.1:0-2588 GCA_964599505.1 uncultured Nitrospirota bacterium
CCGGCGCGTTTCCCCAACCTGCTGGTCAACGGTTCCTCGGGCATCGCGGTGGGCCGGGGGACCAGCATCCCCCCGCCCACCACCAGCTTCAGGGGCTCGCCCATGAGCCTGACCCGGGTGGTGGCCAGCGCCAGACCGCTGGTCGACTCGAGGAGCTCGACCACGATCCGTTCCTCGTCCACCACCGCCACCCGGCCGAGGCGCGTCCGGCCATCGTCGCCCACCACCTCCACCGCCTCGTTGTAGCCCGCCGCGGCAGTGCGCCGGAGGAAGAGGAGCGGCCCGTCGATGCGCGCCAGGCCACCCATGAGCTCCACCGGCAGCCGGTTCATGGCTCTTCCCTCTTTTCAGCCACCCGACCCGCCGGGCAGCCGAGCTCGGTAAAGTCTCGCTCCACCTCCTCCCCAAGCGTCCCGAACGCCTCCTCCCCCACCACCTCCTCACCCATGCGCAGGAGGCGGCGGTAGCCCGACAGTGCCGCGATCGCCTCCGGCGCCACCCCGCACGCGAGCGCCTCCTCCGCCAGGTCGAGGAAACGTGCCACCGCCCGCACCATCGCCGCCTGGCGCTCAGGCGGACAACGACCGTCGACCGTGGAAAAGGCGGACTGGCGCAAGAGGGCCTCATTCACCAATCGCGCCTCCACCAGAATCAGCCGCTGCGCCGCCGGCAGCCCCTCGGCGCCGAGGATCCGCGCCATCCGCGCCAGCCGCTGCTCCTCCCCCAGAAGGGTGAGCATCCGAGCACGGACCTGCTCCCAGTGGGGCTGGCCGTGGGCTTGCCACCACGGCCCGAGCCGCTCCACCTCCTCGCTGTACGAGATCAGCGGATGGATCGCGGGATAAAAGCGGGCGTGGGCGCGCTCCGTGTCCAGGACCCAGACGGCGCGCACGTAGCGGCGGGTGTGAACCACCACCGGCTCCTCCATATCCCCCGACGGCGGCGACACCGCGCCCAGCAAGGTAACCGACCCCTCCGTGCCGGCGAGCGTCCGCACCCGCGCGGCGCGCTCGTAGAAGTCGGCGAGACGGCTGGAGAGATAGGCGGGGTACCCCGCCTCGCCGGGCAGCTCGCCGAGGCGACCGGAGACCTCGCGCAGCGCCTCGGCCCAGCGGGAGGTCGAGTCGGCCATCACCGCCACGGAAAGCCCCATATCGCGGAAGTACTCGGCGACGGTGACCCCGGTATAGATGGAGGCCTCGCGCGCCGCCACCGGCATGTTCGAGGTGTTGGCGATAATCACCGACCGCTCCATGAGCGGCCTGCCGGTCTGCGGGTCCTCCAACTCGGGCAACTCCGTCAGCAACCCGGCGAGCTCGTTACCGCGCTCGCCGCACCCAACGTAGACGATCACATCGGCGTCGCACCCCTTGGCGAGCGATTCGAGCATCACCGTCTTGCCGGTGCCGAAGCCGCCGGGGATCGCCGCCGAGGCGCCGCGCGCCACCGGCAGGAAGGTGTCGATGATCCGCTGGCCGGTGATCAGGGGCGCCTCCGCGACCAGCCGCGCCGCCACCGGCCGCGGCTCCCGCACCGGCCACGGGTGGGCGAGGGAGACCTCTATCTCCACGCCGTCGTCACCCCGCACGGTGCAGACGGTGGCGTTGTCCGGATACGTCCCTGCCGCTGCCACTGTCACCACCTCCCCGGCCACCCGCGGAGATGCCAGGGCCGGGAGGGTGCGATCGCCAGCCACGCTGACCTCGCCGAAGGGGTGGCCGGCGACGAGGCAATCCCCCGGCCGCACCTTTGGAGTGAAGGCGAGGGGAGACGCGGCGGTGGCCACGCTGCCGGGGCGAACAAAGGGGTCGTCACCCAGGTGGAGCGGCCGCAGGAGGCCATCGAAGGTTCCCCCCAACAGCCCCGGGGAGAGGCGCACAGCCAGCGGCGCGCCGCTCCCCTCCACGGTCGCCCCCGGCGCCAGGCCGGTGGTCTCCTCGTACACCTGAACGACGATCTCCCCCTCCTCCAGGCGGACCACCTCGCCCAACAGACCCAGCTCGCCGACGCGCACCGCCTCGCGCATGGCAAAGGGTGCCTCGGGGCGTGCCCGCACCACCGGCCCCCCCACCCAGGTGACCCGCGCGGTGCTCATCCGCCCGCCTCGCCGGTAAGGGTGAGGGCGAGGAGACGGCCGCCGATGCGAGCGCCGTTTGCCAACAGCGCCGCCGCGGTGGCGTCCACCGTCGCCCCGGCGGCGGTGATCCGCACCCCCGCCGCGATTTGATCTTCCGCGACGAAACGCGGCGCCACCTCGGCCCCGTGCAGCCCCGCCGCCACCTCCCGCCACTCCGCTGTTGCCCACCCCACCGGATGGGCCACCTCCCAGCCGTCTGTCGCCAGCCGCGCCGCCGCCGACTCCGCCGCCCACGCCAGCCACCGGCGCCGTGCCTCCACCCCCGCCCAGCGCGCCGCCCGAGTGGCCTCCAGGGCCGCGCGGCCGCCTGCCACCACCCCCCCCCCCACCCCCTGTTCCCGACCCCGCGCCCCCCCCTCCCCCCCCGCCCCGGCGCTCCCCATTCGCCCCGCCGCCCGCCCCCCCCTCCCCTCCGCCCCCGCGCCGCCACGCTGCCGCGCCCCCACGCAGG
>CAZRGD010000396.1:0-2579 GCA_964599505.1 uncultured Nitrospirota bacterium
GGGGGTGGCGGGCGTGCGGGGAGTGGCGGTGCGGGGTTGGGCGGAGGGGAGGGGGGGGGCGGGGGGGGCGGGGGGGGTGGGCGGCGGGGCGGAGGGGGGACGGGCAGGCGGGGGCGAGGGGGGCGGGTGCGGGGACCGGGACCATGTCCCAGCCGATGAGATCGAAGGCACGCAGATCAGTGCTGGTGAAGACGCCGAGCTCCCCGTAGGCGAACGTCGGGTCCATGATGCCGATGCCCTGGTTGTCCTTCCAGTGGGATGCCTGGCGGCCGTCGCCGGTGTAGGCGCCCGTGGACATGGCCGCCTCGCCATCGGAGGGGCCGAGGTAGCTTACCGGACTGCCTCCGGGCGTCAGGAGACGGTTGCTGCCGGTGAAGTCGGTGTTGCCGTCCCCCGGGGTCAAGCGGAAAAGGTCGAGGGGGGTGGGCATCAGATCATTGGTTTGATTGGCATTCACAAGGAAATCCGCATGGTCCACCTCGGAGATGAAGCCCAGGGCGTGGCCGATCTCGTGGGTGGCGACGCCGACGAAATCGATCGTGCCCGCGGTGATGCCGTCGTCCGGATTGAAGTCGAAGGCGAAGTCGGAGCTGAAGGTGATGGAGGCGTCGGTCGGGGTACTTCGAGAAAAACCGAGGGCTAAGGCGTTGGCCTGGGTAAGGGACATGCCACCGACCCCCATGCCGGTCGGCACCGAAAAGCTTACCGAGCTAGAGGTGGGCAGACTGTCGGTGATGTCACCAGATGGAGTTTGGTCGGCCACCATCGCATTGCGTACGAGGTCGTAGCCGGCGGCGGCGGTACCGCTCGTGAGTAGCGTCGTCGAGGAGGTCTGCCCCAGGATGTTGCTTCCGAGGGAGGAGAAGTCGGCGTTGATGATCACGTTCACCGGGTCGGCAAACCGATCCATGTAGAACTGGGCGGCGCGATCAAAGGCGGCCGAGGCGACGTTGTTTCCCTGCAAGGCCGTCGACTTGTTCAGGGTGATGGTCAGCCCCGCACCGAGTTGCAGGGGCGGCGTGTTGCGGCTGCCCACGGTGAGGGAGGCACTGCCGCCCCCCTGGGTGAGGGTGACGTAGTCCGTCCCCGTGCCTTGCTGGAGTTGGAAAGGGCGCGAGGAGCGCGCCAGCGTGGCGGCCGCCCCGTTGCCGGTGGTCGCGAGTCGGACCTGCGCAATGCCAGGAACCCCGGCCCCGCCGGTGGCCACGGCCCCGGCGGATGTAGCGGTGAGTAGCGTTGCTGCGACGAGCCAGCGTGTGAGCAATCCCTTCATGGTGTCCCCCCGGACAGTTAGATGTGGTTGTTCCCCCTGGTGACGCGGAATGCTTCCCAGGCTCCTCTTTTTTTAAGCAATTTTCGTGCCGAATGTACTGTATCCTTTATTTTCAATGCGTTGCAGAGAAACGAGGCGATGAGGAGGAAAAATTACGTAAAACATCCTGATACTGCCCTCGCAGTCCTTCCTCCCTCCCTTGGCTTATGTCTGATTTGCCAAGGAGTTACACCCCCGAAGGAGGTGTCTCATCGGCCGTCTCAGAATGAGACGGCCGATTTTGGTGAATTTTCACCACTCTTTTTTCGCTGCGCGAAAAAAGGTAGGACGGCCTCCCCTGCGGGGAGGCCGCCGGGATCACTCGGGCGGCTGCGGGAGGGCGCGTGCGGCCTCCCACGCGGCGCGGAGCTCGGCCAGGTGGGGGCGGGACTCGCCCTCGCGGGCGAGGTAGGCCTCGGCCTCCGCTTCGGCGGCCGCTAGCCCCTCGGGGGTGGTCTGGCCGGTGAGGAGCGCCCAGCGGAGGTAGATGAGGTAGGTGTTGACTACATCCGTTTCGCAGTAGTTGCGGATCGCCGCCACGTCGCCTCCGCGGTAGAGGGCGTCGACCTGGCTGCCGTCGACCCCGACCTTGCCCGGTGCCCCGACCAGGGCCGCCACCTCGTCCATCCGGCAGCGGGCGGCGGCGCCAAACTCGGAGGTCGCCTCCAACAGGTCACAGTGCCAGTCGAGGCTGTAGCGGCTGTTGTAGTTCGCCCACCGGTCACCGGAGCGAAACAGCGGCGCGGCGGAGAGGCCGTGGAGCATGGCGCGGTAGCGCAGGACCGGCAGGTCGAAGCCGCGGCCGTTCCAGCTCACCAGACACGGCCGGCTCCCCGCCGCCACCTTGCGTTCCAGAAAGGTGAAGAAGCTGTGGACCAGCTCCCGCTCCGAGCTCCCCTCGGTGCCGATCGTGGCGACCCCCTTGAGGGTGTACTCGCACCCCTCCCACACCGTGTCGCGTCCCCACGGTGTCGGGTTGCCGCTCACCTCCACGTAGCAATAAGAGATCGCCACCACCCGCCAGAAGGGCTGGCGGAGGAAGTCGCTCTTCCCGCCGGTCCGCTCCAGGTGGTAGGCGCGCAGGGCGTCGGCGATCTCCGCCTCGGGAGCGCCCTGCATGTCCAGCAGGCGCCCCCCGGCCACGGGGTCGGCGACGGTCTCGATGTCAAAGACGAAGAGGGGCGGAGGGGACATGGCGGGCTCGCTTTGCGCGTGGGGTGGGGGGGTGTCGCTGCTGTACAGATCAGGCTGCGGACGCACAGAGATG
>CAZRGD010000397.1:0-2568 GCA_964599505.1 uncultured Nitrospirota bacterium
CTTCGACACCTACATCTTCGGCAGCGGGCGGTTCGGCGACTGGGGGGCGGTGGTGAGTTACCTGCTGGGACCAGCTCGCGCAGCTCTTCGCGGTCAGCCGCCGGAGTCTCCACTTCTGGGCGAGCGGCAAGCCCCTCAGCACGGCCAACGAGGAGCGGCTGCGCCGCACCCTCGCCACGGTCCACAAGATCGACCGCGGCAGCGCCAGTGAGAACCGCGCGCTGCTCTTCGAGGAACGCAATGGAGAGATCCCCTTCGATCTCCTGGCCGCGGGCAGGTACGAGGAGGTTGTTAGGCTGGTGGGTGAGGGATGCGGGCGCCGCACGTTGAAGCTCCCGCCACCGCCGGAGGGAAGATCGAGGCCCTCGACAGGAGGAGGAAGACGATGGTGGGTCCTGAAGAGAAGATCCTTTTCCAAGGCCCCCTGGAGTGGGTGGAGGAGACCATGACCATCGAGGAGCACCCCTGACGCCAGTTCATCGCCGCCCTGAACCGCTGACGAAATCTCCTCCCAACAGAGCCAACCCCCATGTATTTCTTTTACGTCGACGAGTCGGGAAACCGCGACCCCCAGATCGAGACCATCCGCGATGACGGCACGCGCGTCGCCAAAGACTGGCTCTACGTCCTCACCGCAGTGAGCCTCTTCGAGCACAAGTGGCACGGTTTCGAGAAGACCATCAATCGGTACAAGAACCGTTTGATGAGACGGATCTACCAGGACTCGGGGGTCCACCTCCAACTTGCCGACTGTGAGGTCAAATCCAGTGCTGTCCGGATCCCGAAGCAGCGAGATTGCCACTGATTCCTGAGCCGCCTGGAGCCAGATGAACTACAGCGGCTGGCAGAGCTCTACTACCGGCAACTCTCCTATCAGCCCATGTGGATCTTCTCAGTGGTTGTCGACAAGCGCCATCTGCACGACTACATGGACCACGAAAAGCTCCATCGTAAACCGTGGGAGCTGCTGTGCGAGTCGATCGAGATGTTCATGCGGGCGTGCCATCGCAAACACCAGGCGGTGCTCGTTGCGGACGATGTCTCTCGCGAGATGAATCGGTCCCTCGCCATGAAGCACGCCTTTCTCCAGGATCGCGGCACCGCCTCGAACCTCTGGCTGAAGCACATCTGCGAGATGCCGCTCTTCGTCCGCAGCGAGCTCTCCAATGGAGTCCAGCTTGCGGACCTCTGCGGCTACAACATCTACCGCGCCTTTCGTGACCGAAACCTGGAGTATTCCTTCTTCGGGCGGATCTCCCGCCACATCTGGTCCTGCCACACGGAGCCACCCTGTCGTGGCAAGCCCATCCACGGCCTCCGTATCTTCCCGAAGGAGAGCCCCCTGACGCAGCTACGGGACGACTTTGAACGAAAAAGAGCCCCAGCCGAAAATGGCCGGGGCTCCGAGATTTGATGTCCGGCGGGGCGAACCCTATCGAGCCCTCGTGGGGCACCGGACGCCTAGAGTGTATCGGTATCTCTCGGTTGACTGTCAACCAATTATAGATCCGAGCAGGCAGCAATGGATGGCTCCCCCTCCACATGGTACCTGGACCCACCGCGTCCCTCGATGCACCACGTGGAATGAGAAGAGGCGCCTGTGCTTCGAGGAGTGGAAGAACCGATGAATGTCGACGACGTGCGAGATCTGGTTCGCGGCGGTGAAACGGAGCAGGTCGAATTCAAACGGTCCACCGGACAGGGCACCGCTGCCGCGAAGACCACCTGCGCCATGCTCAACGGGCTAGGCGGCTTCGTTGTCTTCGGAGTGAGTGACAAGGGCGAGATTCTCGGCCAACAGGTATCCGCCAGGACACTGGAGGAGCTCTCGAACGAGCTTCGCAAGATCGAGCCGCCCACCTTTCCCGACATCGAAACGGTCCCCTTGAAGGAAGGCAAGGCGGTGATCATCGTCTCCATCTCCGGCGGCGGAGGGCCGCACACCTTCGACGGCCGTCCCTATGTTCGTCGCGGTCCGACTACCACTCGGATGCCTCGTGAGGTGTACGACCAGCGGCTTCTGGAGCGTCTCCATGCAACCCAGCGGTGGGAGAACGAGCCCGTTCCCCACGGCGTCACCATCGACGACCTGGACACGGAAGAGATCCAGGTCACCCTGGACAATGCCATCCGGCTCGGCCGTCTGGAGGCCCCCGGCCGGCGGGATACCGAATCGATCCTTCGGGGTCTGGAGCTCATCCACGACGGCAAGCTGCTCAACGCCGCCGTCGCCATCTACGGAAGGACGGACCGCCTCAAGCCTCTGTACCCTCAACTCGAGATCCGGCTGGCACGATTTCGTGGCAATGACCGTCTCGCGGACTTCGCCGACAACCGGCAGTACTGGGGCCATGCATTCTCACTGCTGCGGCGCGCCGAGTCCTTCCTCATGGATCACGTTCCCATCGCCGGGCGGGTCGTATCCGGAAAGATGGTGCGTGAAGACCAACCCTGGTACCCACCTCGCGCGACCCGCGAGGCGATCGCCAACGCCATCTGCCACCGTGACTAAGCGACCCCGAACGCGGTCGTGGCCGGGGCGGTGTACGACGAACACCAGGCAGACAA
>CAZRGD010000398.1:0-2553 GCA_964599505.1 uncultured Nitrospirota bacterium
CCCTTCCCCTTTCTACTTTCTACCTTCTACTTTCTACTGACGCCGCCCTCCACGGACGCCACCGTTGCCGATGACCTCCACCGAGCTCCCCCCGTCCTCCCCCAACCTCCTCCTCGTAGGCTTCATGGGGGCGGGGAAGACCACCGTGGGGCGGTGCTTGGCAGCGCGACTTCACTGGGACGTGATCGACTGCGACGACCTCATCGAGGTGCGCGCGGGTAAGCGAATCTCGCAAATCTTTACCGACGACGGTGAGGCCGCCTTCCGCGACCTGGAGGAGGAGGTGGCCGCCACCCTGGCCGACTACCGCCACACGGTGATCACCACCGGCGGCGGCATTGTCGAGCGCGAGGCGAACCTGGCGCGGCTGGGCACCGCCGGGCGGGTGGTCTACCTCCGCGCCCGCCCCGAGGCGCTCTACGCCCGGGTGAAGGAAAGCAGCCACCGACCCCTGTTGCAGGTGGCCGACCCGCTGGCGCGCATGCGCGAGCTCCTCGCCCACCGCGCGCCGCGCTACGAGCGCGCCGACCAGATCGTCGACACCGACGGCCTGACGGTAGAGGAGGTCGTCGAGGCCATTCTCCGGTAAGGCAGCAAAACCACGGACGACAGACTCCCAGGCACCGACACTCCCTCGCCGGGCTCTTCTCTACCGACCTCGGACTCGGTGGACTACTCGCCTCGATCTGGCGCCTACTCCCCAGACCCACCCTTGCGGGGCGACGAAGAGACCGCACCGGATATTCTTCAGCTACCCCACTGTGAGGAGCCCCCCATGAAGATCCTCTTGGTCCAGCCGTACTACCGGTCCGACTACCACAACCAGTACCTGTGGCTGAACGAGCCCCTCGCACTGGAGTATGTCGCCGGCGGGATCCGCGCGCCCCACAAGGTGGCCATGGTGGACATGCGCTTCGACCCCGACCTCGAGGGGTGGCTGGCGCGCGAGCGACCCGACGTGGTGGCGATTACCGGCTACACCATCGACGCCCCGGCAATGCACGACATCCTCGGCCGGGTGAAGCGGTGGCGACCGGAGGTGGTCACCGTGGTAGGCGGCCACCACGCCACGGTCCTCCCCGAGGACTTCCTCGACGGCGCCACCGACTACGTGGTCCTCGGCGAGGGGGTCCACACCTTCGCCGAGCTGATCGCGGCGCTGGACACGGGCAGCGACCCGGCCGCCATCCCCGGCCTGGCGATCCCCGAGGGCGACACCCTCCACACCACGACCGAGCGCACCTATGGGGAGCTCGACTCCCTCCCCTTCCCGGCACGTGAGCTCAACCGGCCGTGGCGGAGGCGGTACTTCTCCGCCTACCTCAAGCCCCTGGCGAGCCTGCGGACCTCCATCGGCTGCCCGTCACGCTGCTCCTTCTGCGCCCTGTGGCGGATGACCGGCGGCAAGTACCTGAAGCGCGACCCGGAGCGCATCGTCGAGGAGCTCGCCACCCTCGACGACACCGAGTACGTCTTCCTGGTGGACGACGAGTCGCTCGCCGACGCCAAGCGGATGGAGCGGCTGGGCCACATGATCCTCGACGCCGGGATCCGCAAGCGCTACTTCATGTACGGTCGGGCGAAGACCATCGAGGCCCACCCAAAGCTCATGGCCCTGTGGAAGCAGGTGGGGCTCGACATGATCCTCATCGGCATGGAGTCGTTCCGCGACGCCGAGCTCGCCGACATGAACAAGCGCACCACCGCCGCCACCAACGAAGCGGCGGTCCAGATCTGCCGCGAGGCGGGGATCAACGTCAACGGTCAGTTCATCGTCAACCCCGACTACTCGGCCACCGACTTCCGTCAGCTTGCCCGCTACGTGAAGCAAATCGGGGTCTCCCACCCCACCTACTCGGTCCTCACCCCGCTCCCCGGCACCGACCTCTTCGACCAGGAACGGGACAACCTCACCACCACCGATTACCACCTCTTCGACCTCCTCCACGCCACCATCCCCACCCGCCTGCCGCTGAAGCGGTTCTACCGCGAGCTCTCCAAGCTCTACTTCACCACCCCGTCGCCCCTACAGACGTGGCGCAACCTCCAGGCGTGGCCGCCGGGGGAGCGGTGGAAGACGGTGCGCACCGTCGCCACCCTCTTCTGGGGGGTGCGTAACTTCGCCCGCGACCACGATCGCGAGACCGGCTCCATCCGCCTGCCGCCACGGATCACCCCGCCGCCGTCGGTCGGCGAGATCCGCCTCCGGCCGGTGGCGTAGGGGCCTCGCGCAGAGGCGCAGAGGGGGGGAGGCGGCCCCAGCGGTGGCGGCGCGAGACGCGGGGAGCAGGTGGGGCTCCCCACACCGACTTCGACCCCCGGCGATCCTCCTCCTCCCGGACCGCGCGCCATCCAACCCCAGGCAACCCTTCGCGGCTTCGCGAGCGCCGTCACCTTCCGGCGACCAGCCATTCTCTTCCAGCACCGCTAACGACGCCCCTGCTTGGGGCACCCTCCCCCCTCTGCGTCTCTGCGTCTCTGCGCGAGCCCCCCCCCTCCAAGGTCGACGGACGAGTCGGGTCCTCTTGCCCGTGACACCGGTGGGGGCAGCGT
>CAZRGD010000399.1:0-2553 GCA_964599505.1 uncultured Nitrospirota bacterium
GCGGGTACTGACGGGGTCATGCGGGTGAACTGGGTCGGAAGCGCCGGATGAGGTGGAGGGAGAGGGCGCGGGAGGATGAGTCTGTCGGAACGGGCCCGCCCGGCACCTCATCAGCCCGCAGGGCTGCCCATCCCCTCACCCCCAATCCCGCCGGCCGAAGGCCGGCCCAGCCCGCGCGCGCAGCGCGCCCACCCCCGGCCGGCCACAGGCCGGCCCACCCGCCCCTACGCTAGTGAAAACCCGCGTGATACACACCCCCTTCTGCTCTCGATCCGTCCCGTACGCCTCGACCCCCATAGCTTAAGGATCTTGCGATGGCCTCTGAATCCAGTTTTCCCTTCCCCGGCATCCCAGGTACCGGCGACGGCAGCGCTATGGTCGCCTACGTGGAGACCCGCGCCACCGACGCCGCCGCCGCCTACCCGATCACCTCGTCGACGGTGATGGGGATGAACTACCAGGCCGCCCAGGCAAACGGCTTCAAGAACGTCTTCGGCCGGCCGATCGGCTGGATGGAGCTGGAGAGCGAGCACTCCTCCATGTCGGCGTGTGAGGGGTACGCCATGGCCGGCGGCCGGGTAGCGAACTTCACCTCCGGCCAGGGGCTGGTGCTGATGAAGGAGGTGCTGTTTACCTGCTCCGGCAAGCGGCTCCCCATCGTCCTCAACATCGGCTCCCGGGCGCTCACCTCCCAGGCGCTCAACGTCCACGCCGGCCACGACGACGTCTTCGCCTGCACCGACACCGGCTGGGGCGTCCTGTTCGCCAAGAATGTCCAGGACGTGGGCGATCTCGACCTCATCGCCCGCCGTGCCGCCGAGGACTCGCGCACCCCCTTCATGAATGTCCAGGACGGCTTCCTCACCACCCACACGATCGAGAACTGTCTCTTCCCCGAGGACGACCTGATCCGCGACTACCTCGGTGACTCGCGTGACCGGATCCGCCGCATCTTCGATCCCGAGGCGCCGCTGCAGGCGGGGATCGTCCAGAACCAGGACGCCTACATGAGCGGCAAGGTGGCGCAGCGGATCTTCTACGACCGCCTCCCGGGCCAGCTCCAAGAGGCGATGGACGAGCTCTACCGCCTCACCGGCCGCCGCTACGGCCTCATCGAGACCCACCAGATGGAGGATGCGGACTACGCGATCATCGCCATCGGCTCCACCGCCGAGACCGCGATCGGCTCCATCGACCACATCCGCGCCCACGAGGGGATCAAGGTCGGGGTGGTGGCAATCACCTCCTACCGCCCCTTCCCGGCAAAGGAGATCGTCGAGGCGCTGAAGAACGTCAAGGCGTTCTCGGTCCTCGAGCGACTCGACATCCCCCTTGGCCCGGACAACCCCCTGACCACCGACATCGAGGCGTCGCTGGCGAAGGCGGCGATGGGCAGCGAGGGGTTCCCGAAGCTCGACCACATCCCGGTCTGCTACTCGGGCTCCGCGGGGCTCGGCTCGCGCGACGTCACCCCGGGCCACATGGTCGCCATCACCCGCAACATGGTGGGCGACGGCGGCAAGCGGTACTTCACCATTGGCATCGACCACCCGGCGGCGCTGGCGGTGGATACCGAGCCCGATGTGCGGCCCGCCGGCTCGTTCTCCATCCGCGGCCACTCGGTGGGCGGCTACGGCTCGGTGACCACCAACAAGGTCATCGCGACGATGATCGGCGACATCTTCGGCTTCCCGGTCCAGGCGTCGCCGAAGTACGGCTCGGAGAAGAAGGGGCTGCCCACCAACACCTACCTGACCACCACCAAAGAGGGGAAGATCCTCACCCACTCGGAGCTCCAGCAGGTGGAGTTCGTCCCCCTGATGGACCCCACCACCTGGAACATGGGCAACCCGTGCGTCGGCCTCCAGGAAGGCGGCGCGATCTTCCAGCACACCGACGTGGAGGATCCCCAGGGGCTGTGGGACTCCCTGCCGGTCTGGGCGCGCTACTTCATGGTGGAGAACCACATCCGCTTCTTCGGGGTCGACACGGTGCGCATCGCCCGTGCCTCGTGTAAGTCGGACGACTCCCTGATTCAGCGCTTCCAGGGGGTCGTGCTGCTGGGCGTCTTCCTCCGCGTCACCCCCTTCCAGAAGGAGGCGGGGATGAGCGACGACGACCTCTTTGCCAAGGTGGAGGCGCCCCTGAAGAAGTACTTCGGCAAAAAGGGTGACGCGGTCGTCCGCGACAACCTGAACGCGGTGCGCAAGGGGTTCGACGAGGTCTTCGAGGTCCCCCGCGCGATCATGGAGGCGACCCCGCGTGAGCTCCTCGCCCAGGGCAAGGAGGAGTGGGACGCGAAGGGCAAGGACGTGAATGCCTTCTTTATTTGAGATGTGAAGCCGATCCCGAGCCACCGTGGATCCCTGAGCCACCCCGTGACCTACAACCAGGGGATGGGGGGTGAGGGGTGGGGGATGAGGGTCGGACAGCCCTTCGGGCTGATGCGCTGTCGTTAGAAATCCCCACGAAATGATCCGATGCCCGCGACGCGGCCATCCCCCCCCTCCCCCCCCAACCCACGCCCGAAGCGAGACCAACCCCCCCCCCCCC
>CAZRGD010000400.1:0-2520 GCA_964599505.1 uncultured Nitrospirota bacterium
AGGACATGAAAGACATGAAGAGGCTCAGCCGGTTGTCCTTCGTGTTTTCCCTCTTTCGTGCTTTCGTGTTCCCACCGCGTAGGGGGGAGACGGATGGTGACAGCCGTGTCGCGGATCGAGCCCCACACTCCCCCGCGGTTCGCGCCGCCTGATCGACAGGTCGAAGCCCCCTCTGCGGCTCTGTCCCTCTGCGCCTCGGCGTTGAAATCCCACTCGGCACGCCCTCGCAGACCACCTCCCTTGGCGCCTTTGTACCCTTGCGTCTTGGTGTTGAATCTTCCCTTCGGTCTCTTCGTGACCCTCGTGGTTTTACCCGCCCGGCCGAGCCGACGATGATGGGCCTCTGCCCGCCCCCTGCCTCGGTGGACGAAATCCGCTATCCTGCGCCGCCTCGCTCTTCCCGAGCCGCCACCTGACTGAACGCCATGTCCGACCAGCCAAAAAAGAAACCGTGGGGCGGCCGCTTCCACGACGCCACCGACCGCTTCGTGGAGCGATGGCAGGCATCGATCGCCTATGACCGGCGCCTCGCGGCGGTCGACATCGCCGGCTCCATCGCCCACGCCCACATGCTCGCCAAGCAGGGGATCGTCCCGGCGGACGAGGTCGAGCAGATCGTCGAGGCGCTGCACGAGATCCGCGAGGAGATCGAGGCGGGCACCTTCGTCTTCTCCGAGGCGCTGGAGGACATCCACATGAACGTGGAGGCGCGCCTGATCGAAAGAGTGGGCGCGATCGGCGGCAAGCTGCACACGGCGCGGTCACGCAACGACCAGGTGGCCACCGACATCCGCCTCTACCTGCGCGACGAGGTCTCCGCCCTCTCCCACCAGCTCGTCGAGCTGCAACGGGTCTTGGTGGACCAGGCGGAGGCACACGCCGAGGTGATCTTCCCCGGCTTCACCCACATGCAGACGGCCCAGCCGGTGGTCTTCGGCCACCACCTCCTCGCCTACTACGAGATGGTGGCGCGCGACCACGGGCGGCTCGCCGACGCCTACCGGCGGCTCAACCAGCTCCCCCTCGGCGCCGGCGCCCTGGCCGGCACCACCTTCCCGATCGACCGCCTCGCCGTCGCCCGCGAGCTCGGCTTCGACTCCGTGTGCCGCAACTCGCTCGATGCGGTCTCCGACCGCGACTTCGCCATCGAGCTCCTCGCTGCCCTCAGCCTCATCATGGTCCACCTCTCCAGGCTGGCCGAGGAGCTGGTCCTCTGGTCGTCGCCGCCGTTTCGCCTGGTGCACCTCCCCGAGGGGTACTGCACCGGCTCGTCGATCATGCCGCAGAAGCGCAACCCGGACGTGCCCGAGCTCATCCGCGGCAAGAGCGGCCGGGTCTTCGGCGACCTCACCGCCCTGCTCACCCTGATGAAGGGGCTGCCGCTCGCCTACAACAAGGACATGCAGGAAGACAAAGAGCCGCTCTTCGACGCGGTGGACACGGTGCGCGACTGCCTCACCGCGATCACCGGCCTGATGGCGGGGCTCACCGTGAACCGCGACCGTGGCCGCGAGCTGGCGGGGCAGGGGTTCGCCACCGCTACCGACCTCGCCGACGCCCTGGTGCGCACCGGCCTCCCCTTCCGCGATGCCCACGAGGTAGTGGGCAAGCTGGTGGCGCGGGCGGAAGAGGCGGGATGCGACCTCGCCGAGCTGCCGGGCGAAGCGCTCACCGAGTTGGCGGCCGACGCCGACCCCGACCTCTTACACAAGCTCACCGTCGACGGCTCGGTAGCGGCGCGCACCGCCCTCGGCGGCACCGCTCCGGCCCAGGTGCTGGAGGCGGTGCGCGACGCCCGGATCGCCCTCAAACATTACAATTCCAAAATGCGCTGACACGCATTTTGGAAGGCGGGGGGGGAGAGGGCGCCGCCATGATCGTCGGGTGGAGCCTTGCGCAGAGACGCGGAGAGGATCAGCGGAAATAGCAATGGAGGCCGAGATGGCACCGTCCGTAGGGCGGGCTTCAGCCCGCCGAGCACCGTAACTTCTTGAGATGACGGCGTCGGTCGGCTGAAGCCGACCCTACAGTCTGGGACCACATCTTGTTTCCGCTAATCCGCGGAGGCGCAGAGGGGGGGGGCTGGAGGGTGGTTCCCCACACCGTTTTCACCATGAAGAGCATGAAGTCTCGTGGCTCCTGCCCTTCACGGTGGCCACCGGCCGGGTGAGCGAGATGGAGATTCGGCCATGGCGCACTCACCACCCGGAGCTCGGATGAGACCTCTGCGCGAGACCTTCCTTCAAGGCCTCCACACGGATGGTGTTTCTCCCGCAATCGCCTTGAAGGGGCAAACCAGAGCCGACGATCCAGGCGCCGGCCTCGGAGTCGGGATAGCGCACACCGTGCTTCCCGAATCGAGGTAGGAGCGAGCTCCCGCTCGCGATACGGGCCGCAGGCCCGCCGCGGCCAGAGGCCGCGGTTCGCGAGCAGGAGCTCGCTCCTACCTGTACACCCGACCATGGCGGTCTAGGAGCCTGTCGGACTTATGCACGATCTACTGCGGAAAAGCGGATCTCG
>CAZRGD010000401.1:0-2504 GCA_964599505.1 uncultured Nitrospirota bacterium
TTTCCGTACTGTGCGGTGCCGTCGAAATTGAGGGTAATTCATGGCCATTTGGCTCATCCGCGCCGGCTCACACGGCGAGTACGAACAGAAGTTCATCGAGGACAACCGGGTCTATGTGACCTCGAATAACCTGGATGTCGACCTCGGCCAACTCGGCGATCGTAGCGAGCTGACCGAGGCAATGACCCAACGCCATCCCGACGCCAAGAGGCGGACAATCGCGAACTGGGTGAGCCAGGTGTGGCCATTTGCCCACGAGATCCAGAAGGGCGATCTGGTGGTGTTGCCACTCAAGAGCCAGCGTGCCATCCAGATCGGCGAGGTTACCGGCAACTACCATTTCGAGGCAGGAGGGCCGAACCCCTTCTATCACTGGCGGCCGGTAAAGTGGATCGCGGAGGCCGTGCCGCGGGCTCATTTCGGCCAGGACCTCCTCCACAGCTTCGGCGCCTTCATGACCATCTGCCGGGTGCAGCGGAACAACGCCGAGGCGCGTATCGCGGCGATGCGGAGTGGCGGGTGGAAGCCGGAGTCCATCGCTGCGATTACCCAGGGCACGACGGAGCCGATCGGAGAGGCCGACGAAGCCACCGTCGACTCAGATTTGGAGGAGCTGGCTCGCGACCAGATCGCCCAGCTCATCTCGGCTCGTTTCAAGGGCCATGGGCTGACGCGGCTGGTCGAAGCCATTCTCAATGCGCAGGGGTACACGACCTACCGCAGCCCGGAAGGGGCGGATGGCGGCGCAGACATCCTCGCCGGTGCCGGTCCGCTCGGCTTCGGCGCACCACGGCTGTGTGTCGAGGTGAAATCGGAGAGCAGCCCCATCGGCCGGCCGACCGTGGACAAGCTTCTCGGCGCTGTCTCCAAGTTCGGCGCGCAGGAGGGGCTCTTCGTCTCCTGGAGTGGCTTCAAGACCAACGTGCAAAAGGAACTCGCAGCCAGCTTCTTCCGTGTGCGCCTGTGGACGCAAAAGGAGCTACTCGAAGCCCTCTTCGCCCACTACGACCACCTCGACGACGACCTCAAGGCCGAGCTGCCCCTGAAGCGCATCTGGACAGTGGCAGCGCAAGAGGAAGAGTGAGGCTGCACCAACGACGAGACCGGGGCCGTTATTCTGGATCTCCGACCCCACGGTCGGGTCGAGGACCACCCACCACACCTCGTTTGCTCTCCCATCACAATCACCCCGCCATCAGCCGTCGGGCTCCTCGTCATGGAAACCGAGGAACGCCTCGACCTCGGGGTCCCGGCCGTAGTCGGCGGCCGCCTCGGCGGCGGCCAGCTCCAGGGTGGCGTGGCGCTCCGCCAGCGGCCGCTTCAGGAGCGCCCTCGGCCCCATGGCGTCGGTGGCGATGCCAAGCTCGGGGGTGCGGCTGGAACTGGCAGCAAGGGTCTCTGGGTCAGAGTCGGGTTGCATGGCTGGCCACCATCGCGCAGAACGGATTGTTGTCAACGGCTGGTTTCATATGCACACATACTGCGGCTATGTAAGCCATTTCACTTGCGAAAGGTTACGTTCGGCGTTAGTTATTGCAAGTAGAATGGCGAAATCCTCCACCGGCGATCCTCCTTTGACCGCCTTCGTCGACGATCTCCAGGCCGGCGGTCGCTACACCTTCACCCTCGCCGAGGCGACGGACGCCGGGAAGCGCTCGAGGGTCGCCGTCGAGGCGGCCTTGCGACGGCTCAAAGAACGCGGCCGGATCGTGAGCCCGCGCCGGGAGTTCTACGTGATCGTGCCGGTGGAGTACCGGGCGGCGGGCTGCCCGCCGGCAAACTGGTTCATCGACGACCTGATGCGCTTTCTCGGTCAGCCGTACTACGTCGGCTTGCTGAGCGCGGCGGCGCTCCATGGGGCGGCGCACCAGCAGCCGATGCTCTTCCAGGTGGTGACCGACCGGCCGACCCGGCCTTCGAAGGCGGGACGGGTGCGAATTGGGTTCCACATGAACCAGCGGGTCGAGGCCGTGCCGACCGTGAAGATGCAGACGGAGACCGGCTCCATGCGGGTCTCGACCCGGGAGGCCACCGCCTATGACCTCGTCCGCTTCGCCCCGGCGGCCGGCCACCTGGGAAACGTCGCCACGGTGCTTAAGGAGCTTGCCGAGGGGATCGATTCGGAGGCGCTCGCGCGGACGGCGGACCTCTACGCGGTGCCTGAGACCCAGCGGCTCGGCTATCTGCTGGAGCTGGTCGGCGAAGACAGCCTCGCGGCCCCGCTGCACGCCTGGCTTCAGGACCGGCGGTATCGGTCTGTGCTCCTGGCCCGAAAGCAGGAGAGGGGGCACGCGCGGCCCGAGTCACGCTGGCGAGTCGTCCCGAATGCGACGGTGGAGGTGGACCTTTGATCCCTCGCGCCCATGTAGCAGCCTGGCGCGCCCCGATGCTGCCCGCGACTTTGCTGCTCGTTTCTTCGGCGAGGAGCGGGGGAGGTGGCCACCGTCGACGAGAAGGTCGAGGCAGAGGAGGGCACCTGGCGCCACCTGCGCATCACCCTCCGC
>CAZRGD010000402.1:0-2475 GCA_964599505.1 uncultured Nitrospirota bacterium
GAGGGAGATGTTGCGCATGGAGACGCGGAGGGTAGCACGGGGGCGGGGGGCGTGAGCCGGGGCCAGCGGCTCCATCCCGAGCACCCGTGGCGGGGGAATCGTGCTCAGCTCTCAGTTTTCAGCACTCAGCGGGGCGGCACCGTGGGCTCGGTGGAGAGTGAGGGTGCGGGTGCACCGTCGCCTGTCCGCTCTTTCATCCCCGGTCAACCTTGCGGCATGGCTTGTCGATAAGGAGGGTCAGCGGCGGCTGGCGACTGTGGTGAAGGAGGCTCCCTTGTTCGGCTTCGGAAAAAGCGAGATGAGTGATCTGACTGAGGCGACAGGTGCGATTCCGGTGCGCCGCGGCGGCCTGATCGCCTTCCTCAAACGGCGGATCAATCCCCTGGCGGCGGATCGTGAGGAAAAGTTTATCCGTCTGGAGGCGCGGGTGGCGAGCGGTGTCGCCACCGGCGATCAGTTCAACCAGCTCGGGGACATGAAGCAGGAGAAGGGGTTGCGCGACGATGCCCTCGATCTCTACAAGTCGGCATGCGACCAGTTCCTCGAAGAGGATCTGGTGGTCAAGTCGATCGCGGTCATCAAGAAGATTCTCAAGCAGTTCCCCGATGACGTCTGCGCCACCGAGATGTACGTGCGCCTCGGCGACCTCAACCAACGCCGTGGCATGGTGGCCAACGCCAAGGAGGCGTACCTGCTCGCGGCCCAGCGCTACCAGGAGGCGAGCGCTATTCGCGATGCCCTCATGGTGTTCCAGCGCCTCGCCGACCTCCTCCCCGACAACGTCGAGCTCAATGCCGATCTGGGGCGGATGTACGCCAAGGAGGGGATGAAGGAGGAGGCGTCGAGCCAATATGGACGCACCGCCCGGCGGCTCATCGAGATGGGCGATCTGCGTCGTGCTCGTGAGCTCTGCCTCTCCAGTCTCGGTCAGAAGGCGGGTAACCGGGATGCCCTCCACGGCATCCTCCACATCGCCATGGTGGAGGAGGACTACGCCGAGGCGGATGCCTACATGGGGCGGCTCGGCGACTACGTCGAGTCCGATTGGGAGCTCCTCAAGGCGTATGGCGACCTCCTGGCCTCCCAGGGCCGCGCGGAAGAGGCGATCGCCCAGTACCAGAAGGCATCGGCCCTCAATCCGATGAATCAGGAGCTGGAGGCGGCCCTGCGCGCGGTGAGCTGCGACGGCGATGCAACGCCGTTTACCTCCGACATGATCGAGGTCGCGGACGAGGCGGAGATCGACTCGACGTCGGCGCCGGTGGTCGAGCTCGACAGCGATGCGGTGGATGGTTTCGATCCCACCGCCTTGCAGGTCGACGACGAGGCGGCGCCGATCGTGGCTGCGGAGGAGGAGGCCGACGCGGTTGTGCTCGCGGAGGACGCCGACGTGCCATCGGTCGAGCTGGAGGACTACACCGCCGTCTTCGATCAGGACACGGCGAGCGTGGAAGAGGTAGTCGCCCCGCCCGCGGCGGTGGTCGAGGAGGCGTTGGTGGAGGCTGAAGCTGAGGCCGTGGTGGTGGCACCGGTGGTCGACGAGGCCGAGGTGGAGCGGCAGGTTATCGAGGCGAAGTTCTATGAAGAGATCGGCATGGGCGATGAGGCGGCGGCGGCTTGGCGCAGCCTCAGGGAGGCCGTTCCCGACCACCCGCAGGTGGTGGAGGCGATGGCCCGTCTCGGTCTGGAGGCAACGGCAACCACCGACGAGACCGCCACCCCGGAGCCTCCCGTGGCGGAGACGGCCGACCCCGGTATGGCGGTCGAAAACGTCAGTGCGAATCCATCTCCGGCCCCGCCAACCGCGAGCGCGGTGCTCACCGGGGCGGTGGCCGACCTCCTCGCCGAGGCGGACATCTACGTGGCGGGCACCCTGTTCGACGAGGCGATAGCGATCTACGAGCGCATCCTTGCCGCCGAGCCCGGCCACCCGGAGGCCACCGTGGGGCTGGAGAAGGCACGCCGGCTTGCCGGCGATACCGGGTTGCGGGCCGAGGAGAAGCTCTTCGAGGATGGGATCGAGCGGCAGATGACCACCCTCCTCTCGGATTTGGTGGGCGAAGACGACGGAACGGAGGAAGACCCGCGCCTCCATCTGGAGCTCGCCGCCTCCTACCTCGAGATGGGGATGGTGGAAGAGGCGTTGGACGAGACGCTTGTGGCGACCCAGTGCGATGCCCCGCCGGCGGCGGCCTACCTCCTGTTGGGGCGGTGTTACGTGATGCGCGAAGAGGGCGAAGCGGCGGTGGCGGCCTTTTCCACCTTCTTGTCGCAGGCCGGTGATGAGGATGAGGTGGTGGAGGCACGCTACGAGCTCGCCTTGCTCCACCTGGAGCGCGGTGAGACCGCCGACGCACACGCGCAGCTCGAACGGATCGAGGCCGCCTCCTCCGGCTATCGCGACGTCGCCACCCTGCTCGCCGGCTGCGCTCGGTAGCGTGGGCTCCGCTTCGCAGGCTCCTAGGAGCCTGTCGG
>CAZRGD010000403.1:0-2468 GCA_964599505.1 uncultured Nitrospirota bacterium
CGTCTTGACCACGCCCTCGTCGAGGCCGGGCTGGCGGAGAGCCAACCCCTCGCCGAGCGGCTCATCCGCGCCGGCCAGGTCCTGGTGAACGACCGGGTGGTGGACAAGCCGGCCACCTCGGTGAACGACGACGACGCCCTGCGTCTGCGCGGCCACGACCACCCGTACGTGAGCCGCGGCGGGGTGAAGCTCGCCGGCGCCCTGGAGCGGTTCGAGATCCAACCGCGCGGCGTCTGGCTCGACGCCGGCTGCTCCACCGGCGGCTTTACCGACTGCCTCCTGCAACACGGCGCCGAGCGAGTGGTGGCGGTGGACGTGGGCTACGGCCAACTCGCCTGGCCCCTGCGCCAGGACCCGCGGGTCGAGGTCCACGAGCGCACCCACGTCCTGCGCCTGCCCGAGGAGGTCCGCAGCCGCCGCTACGACGGCATCACCTGCGACCTCGCCTTCATCGCCCTCACCCGCGTCCTCCCCCACCTGGTCGACCTGCTGGCACCGGGCGGCTGGCTCGTGGCCCTGATCAAGCCACAGTTCGAAGCGAACAAGGGGGAGGTGGGCAAGGGCGGCGTGGTGCGCGACCCGGCGGTGCGGAACGCGGCAATCGATCGGGTCCTTCGATTGACCGCCGATCTGGGCCTCCGTATCGTCGGCTCCATGGACGCACCGATCCGCGGCCCCAAGGGCAACCTGGAGGCGCTGATGGCGGCGCGCCGCGACGAAGGGGCGCCACGGTGAGCGACAAAACCGACAGCGGTCTGGTGACCAAGCGGATCGGGGTCATTTGCAAACCGCAGGCCGAGTTCGGCCGCCAGGTCACCGACCTCCTTATCTGGATCCAGCATCAGGAGCGCTCGGTCCTCGTGGAGCGGGGTGTCGCCCCCCTCTTCCCGTCGATCCCCGCAGCACCCCGGGCGGAGCTGTTCGAGAAGAGCGACCTCATCCTCGTCCTCGGCGGTGACGGCACCCTCCTGGGGGCGGCGCGCGAGGCGGCGGACGACGACATCCCGGTCCTCGGGATCAACCTCGGCTCCCTCGGCTTCCTCGCCGGCACCCCCTTTCCGGAGGCCCGCGCCGCCCTCACCCATCTATTTGCGGGGGAGATGCGGATCGACCGGCGGCTCCTGCTCACCAGTGAGGTGGTCCGCGACGACAACGTCATCGCCACCCACCACTGCCTCAACGACGCGGTCATCAACAAGGGGGCGATCGCTCGCGTCGTCTCCATCGACGTGGCGGTCGACGGCCGACCCCTCACCACCTTCCGCGCCGACGGCCTCATCCTCGCCACCCCCACCGGCTCCACCGCCTACTGCATGGCCGCCGGCGGCCCCATCCTCACCCCGGGGCTCGACTGTCTCGCCCTCGTCCCCATCTGCCCCCACACCCTCACCCACCGCCCCCTGGTCCTCTCCGCCGACGCCACCGTGGCGATCACCCTGCGCGCCGACCACCAGGACCTCCACCTCACCCTCGACGGCCAGGAAGGGATCGGTCTCCAGACCGGCGACCGGATCACCATCCGCCGCTCCCCCCACCACGTCCGCCTGATCCACGACCCCGCCTACGACTACTACGCGGTCCTGCGCGCCAAGCTCGGCTGGGGCGACGACCTGCAGGGGCGACGGTAACCTGCGTTACTCGCCGCGGGCGGTGGAGGCGTGATAGAGGGTCGTCTCCGGGTGGAAGCCGTTCATAGAGGAGCATGTCGCTGCGATAGAGGAGGCCGGAGACACCAAAGCTCTCCCCGGGCTGCACCCGATAGACGATTCCCGAGCCGCACAGGGGGCAGTAGCTCACCAGCAGCCCCTCCTCCCCCACCCGATCGTTGACGATCTCGTGCCAGTTAAGGATCTGGATCGGGTACGCCTTCGCCTCTCCGTTGAGCACCACCCCAAGGACCCGGTCGCCTGGCTTCAAGAAGCGCGCCCGGCGCATCGCCATGAAGCGGGGACGATCGATCGCGGGAATCCCATCCCGCGGCGGCCCCCCGGAGAGGATCTCCTCGGTGGAGACCAGGCTGCCTGAGAGATCGAAGCCGTTGAGCTGCACCGCTCGCGCCGCCTGCGGTGGCGCGAGGAGGGCGGCCAGGAACAGGAGGAGCCATCCCGCATGGCCGGCGCGGGAGACCGCGCTGCACCCCGTGCAAACGCCGTAACGTCTCTCTCGGGCCGCGATCACCCAGGGCTCCGTACATGATCACCGCGCGCAGGCGCCGGTACTCGGCGACGGGTGAGGGCGAGAGCGGGCTTGTGCTGGAACATGGGCTCCTCCGAGAGGGGACGGGGATAGGGCCGCCGAGCGGCGGCCTTAGCACTCTCTCTTCAGCAACTTCCATGCCCGCCCGCCACCCCCAATCCCTTCAGGCTGTTACCTCTTGACCGTGCGAGACGGTCGACCCAACCGTTGCACCTAGATTCTGCAATCCTTCGAGCACCGAGGGCGTCGAGGCAGGTCCTTGATGGGTGGCG
>CAZRGD010000404.1:0-2465 GCA_964599505.1 uncultured Nitrospirota bacterium
GGCCCACGCGGCGCGCCACGCTGCTCCTGTGGACCGCCGCCCCCTCGGGTTGGAGCTTCACCAGGGCCTCGCCGGGCTCGGCGTCGAGGTTCGAGACGTCCCACACGGCCGCCACTGGCCGCGGCGCATGGTCCTTTCCGGCGACCCGCACCGCGGCGCGCACCCCCGTGGAGACGGGTGCCAGGGCGGCCGCCGTGGCGGGGGCAGTGGCCTGAACGTGGAGCTCGTAGGGGCCGGTGCCGGTGTACGGCAGCACCGCAATCGCGGTGATAAAGCTGTCGCCCGGTGTCGGGGTCGGGGTCGTGTAGACCACCTCGTCCGGGCTGGTGGTGCGGGTGCTCTCGCCCAGCGAGGTGAGGGTGCCGTCGGTGGCCACGTCGTATACTTGGAGGTCGAAGTCGACGCCGACCCCGTGGGTGAGGGTGACCGTGACCTGCTGGCCCACTGACTCGGTGAGCCAGAAGGTGTCCTGAGAATCGAGGAAGCCGAGGCTACCGTTCACCCGGTAGGAGAGGGCGGTGGTCAGAGGGCCGAGGAACTGGGCGGTGAGCGCCGTGTCATTTGGCTCCACCTCGCTGACGGTCGTCTCCCCCGGCTGGCCCACCGTGGAGACGAGGAGCGTCCCGCTCACCGTCGCCGTGCCGGCCATGGCGACGCACGTCGTCCCATCCGCGGCCAACACCTGCCTAGCCGGATCGAGCGGCGCACAGTCGCTGGCGTCCGCGACGCCGTCGTTGTCATCGTCCGCATCATTGGCGACGCAGGTGGTGCCGTCGGCGAGGAGGAGCTGCCTCGTGGGATCGAGCGGGGCGCAGTCGCTGGCGTCCACGACCCCGTCGTTGTCGTCGTCCCGGTCCATGGTATCGGGGATCAGGTCGCCGTCGGTGTCCGTCGGTTGCATCGCCGCCGCAGGCAGTTGATCGGCGAGGGCGCGGCTGCCCACCGCCCGGTGGCTGGTGCGGTGGAGGGTGAGGGTTCCGAGGTCGACATCCGGCGCGCCACGCCCGAGGGAGAAGAGGGCGCGACCGGAACCGGAGGTGTCCACCTCCAGGGTGGCGAGGTTGGAGCCGGTGACCGTCCCGTCGCGGAAGGCGATCACGTAGTCGTGACCGGTGGGAATCGTCAGGGCGAAGTCCCCGCGGGTCGTCGCGCTGTCCGCCACCCAGCCCCGTTCATCCACCGCCACCACCGTCACCTCGCTCGCCAGTGCCTGGCTGGCGACGCTGCTCTCGGTAACCGTCGCGATGGAGCCGCTCACGATCACGGAGGTGGGGGTGGTGTCTTGAGGGGTCGCACTGCCACCACCTCCACCCCCGCCGCCACAGGCGGTGAGCAGGAGCGCGAGCGCCCAAATAGAGGACGTACAGCGGATCTTCGAACCGACACTGACGAGATGCGCACTCCACCCCATGACACGCCTCCTGACCCTGTGTAGCGGGTCCTGTCGACGGACCCAGCGCAGCGGACTACATGCGACCAAAAATATCGCGCGGTGGCAGTATATCAATTTTGATCAATAATCCTCATAAAGTGGACGCCAAGATGGCCACGATGGTTCCCACAGTCGGCGCATGATCGAGTGGCAGCCGGACCCTGCCGTCAAGGTCGAGACCCGATTCGTAGGATGGCCACCGAAGACGCTGGGGGGCGACGGGCTGTGGAGACCCCAAGGTTTTCGTGGTGAGGGATCCGGGTTAGCCTTCTAACCCTCAACCAAATCCCGGACTCATAGGGGGTGATTGCATCTTTGATATCATTTTGCTAGCATTCGATGGTTTAGGGGACAAATCATGGCACAGGTCGCCATCCGCAACCTCGACGATAGGGTGGTCCAGCGGCTCAAGGAGCGTGCCCGCCGTCACCAGCGCTCCCTCGAAGGGGAGCTGCGACTGATTCTCACCGAGGCGAGCCACCCGACACGCCAGGCGCTGACCGCCGTCGCGGATACCCTCCGGCAAGAGCTCGCCGGACGTTGGACCGGTGATAGCACCGAGTTGATCCGTGAGGACCGCGACCGTTGAGTCTCTTGGTGGATGCCAGCGTCGCCCTCAAGTGGTTCATTCCCGAGGTGCGCTCAGCGGCGGCCCGTGCTCTTCTGGATCGAGAAGATGACCTCCTCGCCCCCGACTGGCTGCTTGTCGAGGTAGCCAACTGCTTGTGGAAGCAGGGGCGCCGCGGCCTCATCGACCCACCCCAGTCGCGCAAGATTCTCGCGACTTTGGAGGAGATTCTCCACCTCCTACCCTCTCTGCCCCTGACTCCGCGTGCGCTCAAGCTTGCCCATCGCCTCGACCATCCGGTCTACGACTGCCTCTACCTTGCTGCCGCCGAGGCGGCTGACGCTCCCTTCATCACCGATGACCGGAAGCTCATCTCCGTGGCCCAAAAACACGGTTGTGAAGTGATTTCACTCGCCTGAGCGGCGCTGAGTTTGGATCTCTCAGCGAGACCTGAGAGGAGATCTA
>CAZRGD010000405.1:0-2415 GCA_964599505.1 uncultured Nitrospirota bacterium
GGGGCGGGGGGGGGGGCGGGGGGGGGCGCGGGGGCGGGCGGCGCGAAGAGGGAGAGCGGCGGGGGGGGGAAGAGGGGCGGAGCCTGGAGGGACGCAGAGGTTGTGGCGGGCGCGAAGAGACCGGAGAGGAAGGTGTCGGCAAGCCCGAGTGTATCGCTGGAAGAAGCAACGATGGCCGTGAAAACCGCGGAGTAGCGCATGACGGCCGCGGATCGTAGCAGCTCGCCGGGCCGTCGCGCGGCGTGCTCCGAACAGCTAGAATGAGATGTGTGGACCTTCGCCTTTACCTGGATCCGGAGACCGGAGAGCCCCATATTTACCAACACGGGGTGACGGAAGAGGAGGTGGCAGAGGTCCTTCGGAAGCCGGGCGAGGACCGGCCGGGACGAGAAGGGTCGAGGGTAGCGATCGGGAAGACGGCAGGCGGCCGGTACTTGCGAGTGATTTATGTGCCGGATCCGGAGCCTGAGAGCGCTTTCGTGATCACCGCCTACGATCTCAAGGGCAAGCCGCTGGCGGCGTACAAGAGGCGTCGGCGCAGGAGGAAACGATGAGCAAGAAGACGCAATATCCTCCGGGCTGGGACGAGAGCCGCGTGAAGAAGGTGCTCGAGCACTACGAGGGCCAGAGCGAGGACGAGGCGCTGGTCGAGGACGAGCTGGCGTACGAAGACCAGACGCAGACGCTGATCGAGGTGCCGGTGGAGCTCCTACCGGCGATCCGCAAGCTGATCGCCAAGCACCAGGAGCACGACAAGACCTGACCTGTGATGCGCAAGAAATGAATCGGCCCGATTCCGAAGACTCAGTGCGGGGGATTCTGTTTATCGAGGCAGGTCGAGATCCTGTGGCAGGCCCACCCGCATGAAGAAGCGGGCGAAGGCTTGGGCGAGGTGCTCTCGGTAGGGCGGGCAGAGGCGGAGGCGTTTGCCGGTGTGGGCGGCGAGCTGGGTGAGGAAGGGTTTGGGAAGGGAGAAGATCCTGCCGAAGTCGACCAGGCGGACGCCGAGGGGAGGGTCGATGAGGTCGGAGGCGGCGAGGAGGAGGTAGCGGGGGCGGCGGCCCTTGCGGACCTCTTCAGCGGCGCTCTTTCGTTGGAAGAAGGGCGTCCATACGCGCCGCGTCCTTGAGGTCCCAGTGGGGACAGACGATGACATCACGGACCTTATCGTTGGCGAGGTCACAAGACTGGCTCATGACGACGACGTCGAAGGTGATGACATCGGCCGGCACGTCGCCTTCCCGGAGCGGGAAGCCCAAGTCCGGCGACGGCACGACGATGGGGCACCGAGGAAGAAGGTCGCCCTGCTGGAGCTCGCTGCCGTCGACCGTTTCGTACCAAGGGTAGCGCATCAAGCCCGAGCTTACAGATCCACGTCTTCGATGCCGTCGTCCACGAAGTAAAACTCCGCCGGCCGGACCGATCGCACGTGAAGGGTGACTCGTTGCCTTTCGACGGGCTCGAGGTTGAAGACTTCCGGGACCTCGTGCTCGGCGCGCAATACCGCCAGAACCTCGAACACCTGATCCAGCCTCCTGTCGAGCTCCCTGACATCCATACGGGTGGAGCTCCCCGCCTGCGAGAAACGCGCGAGGCTGCCGGTTGAGATGACTCCGAAAGAAGGAGAGTACGATGTCACCTGTCCGCCCACGGCGGTTCTTTCCATGATCATGAGCCGACCTCCTTGAAGAGCTCTCGCGCCCTGTGGGTGATACACGCCTCGAAGGCTGCCTCGATCCCATCGTGCGCCGACTCGATCCACGCCAGCGCATCGTCGAGGGACAGCTCGCCTACATCGGCCGTGCCGAGATCGAGATCGAGGAGAAACGCCACGTTGCTTTGGCCCGCTTCGCGGAGCGAGCCCGACTGGAGGATCAGGACGCCGTTGATGTCGTCCATGGGGATCTCCACGCGCTGCGCCCATGTGGCGAAGGTCTGAGGGAGCTCTTCGGGCACCACGGGGACCGCCCCCAGGTAATCCTCGATACGGACCCGTTCGGAAGGGATCTCGATGCGGTTGATGTACCGCAGCCCGATACGCTCAAGCCCTTGCGGCTGTGCCACCTCCCGATAGACGTCGAAGGTCTCGGCGATCATCTCGTTGAATGCGGCCCACCTGGGATAGGGCTTGAGGTGGTTGACGGCAAGCAGGTGCGGGCCGACCTGGACCATGGCGCTACCATCCTCGCGCACGAACTGCATCTTGGCCAGGGATCCCCCCAGGCCGTAGGCGATTTCCCGGGGCTCCGGCCTCACCTGAACCGGGACGGCGTACTCTTCCTTCTTTTGCGGAAACTCGTCCTTGATCTTGGCGTACAGGAGGCCCGGGATGGTCCAGTCCCACGGCTGGTCCGGCTGAAAGCGAAGCTCGCAGATCGCCTCGACGATTGGGGGGGCTTGATAGATCCTGCTCAT
>CAZRGD010000406.1:0-1142 GCA_964599505.1 uncultured Nitrospirota bacterium
CCCGCCGACCGTCCCCCCCACCCCCTCTTCGGCCGCCGCCTCGTCCTCGGGTCGCAGATGCTCTACGAGAACCTGTCGCCCATCGAAACGCGGTTCTTCCGGATGAAGAAGTTCGACTACGTCACCACCTACAAGGGCGCCTTCCACCAGTCGCCCGACTACACCCACTGGTACGGCAACAGCTTTCTCAAGCTCGACCTGGCGGAGATCCGCGGCATGGCGGCGCGGCTCCGGCGGGAGGCGGCCCTGCGCACCGAGGTCCGTCGCCTCACCGCCGCCCCCACCGACACCTATGCGCGGGTGAAGGCGGCCCTCGCCGCCCTGGCACACCTGCGCGCCGACGGGGTAGTGGATGGGGAGGAGTACCAGCGGCGACGCGACGCCATCCTCGACCGCGAGGGGCTGTAATCTTTTTTCGCTGCGCGAAAAAAGATAGCCGGCTCACACCGGCGAATTCGATCCGAAGGGGCTGCCCCTCGGCTCGTTCCTGTCTGTGCCCCGATCACCCCTGAATATTTGGTTCGGACGCCGTTTCAAGGAACAATGGCGAAGAATCGGCACGTCGCCTATCTCTCCTTGCCGCTCCGCTCCATGCGCCCCCATCCCCTCGGCTCCCGCCTCGTGCCCGCGCCCGGGCCGCTGCCGCCGTTTGACCCGGCGTGGCTCGACGCCCTCCTGCGCCGCCTCCTGGAGGAGGATGTGGGCAGCGGCGACGCCACCACCGCCGCGTGCATCGACGCCGCGGCTACCGGCACCGCCGTGGTGATGACCCGCGAGGCCACGACCTGCGCCGGGATCACCGTGGCGGCGCGCGGCTTCGAGCTCGTCGACCCGCGCCTGCGGCCAGAGCCCCTCACCGCGGACGGCGCCGCGGTCGAGGCGGATGCGCCGCTGCTGCGGATCACCGGGCCGGTGGCCCCGATCCTTACCGCCGAGCGGCTCGCCCTCAACCTCTTCCAGCGGCTGTGCGGCATCGCCACCCTCACCGCCCGCTTCGTCGCGGCGGCCAACGGCGGCGCGGCGATCTGCGACACCCGCAAGACCACCCCGGGGCTGCGCCTTCTGGAGAAGTACGCAGTGCGCTGCGGCGGCGGGGTGAGCCACCGCTTCGGTCTCTTCGATGGGGTGCTGATCAAGGACAA
>CAZRGD010000406.1:1242-2405 GCA_964599505.1 uncultured Nitrospirota bacterium
CAGACGGTCGCGGCGGTGGCCGCCACCGGTGTGGACTTTATCTCCGTAGGCGCCCTCACCCACTCGCCGCGCGCCATCGACCTCACCCTGGAGCTGGAGTAGAAGAAGGTGCGGAGCAACCCATGGCCCTCTCCCAGAAGACGATCGAGGAGGTAACCGCCTCCATCCCGTGGATCCACGAGGTCCACTTCCACGAGGAGCTCCCCTCCACCTCGGAGGAGGCGCGCAACCTCGCCCGGGCCGGGGCGACCGAGGGGACGGTGGTGGTGGCCGACTGCCAGAGCGGCGGCCACGGCCGCAAGGGGCGCCACTGGTACTCGCCGGCGGGGGTCAACCTCTACATGTCGGTAGTCCTGAGACCCCAGCTCCTGCCACCGAAGCGGGTCCCGCTCATCACCCTGATGGCGGGGGTCGCCGTCTGCCGCGGCCTGCAGCCGCTCCTCGGCCTCCGCCATGCCCGCCTCAAGTGGCCGAACGACGTGCAGGTGGAGGGGCGCAAGCTCGCCGGGGTGCTGGCGGAGATGTCGACCACCGGCAATCGGATCGACTACGTCGTCCTCGGCATCGGGGTGAACTGCAACCACCCGGCGGGGATGTGGCCGCCGGAGCTCGCCGGCCAGGTGACCTCCCTCTACGAGATCACCGGCGAGGTGCGACCGCGGGAGCAGGTCATCTTCCAGGTCCTCTCCCACCTCGGCGCCGCCTACCACCGTCTCCTGCGCGGCGAGACCACCGAGTGCATGGAGAGCTGGAAGCGACTCGCCGCCACCCTCGGCCAGCGGGTCTCGGTTCGGCGCGGCCACGACACCCTGGTCGGCATCGCCCGCGACATCGACACCACCGGCGCCCTGGTCGTGGAGCGCGACGACCACACCTGGGAGACGGTGACCGCCGGCGACGTAAGCCTGCGACCGGCGGAGTGAGGAAGCTTTCAGCGCAGAGACACAGAGGGCACAGAGAACTGCGAGGGGGTTGCCACGAAGGAGGACGGTGCAAGATCGTGTTGTTTTCTGATGTAGTGCTCCGTGCCCTCTGTGTCTCTGAGGATCAGCGAAAACAAGATGTGCGACCCGACCGTAGGGTCGGCTTTAGCCGACCGACTCCGTCCTCTCAAGAAGTTACGGTGCTCGGCGGGCTGAAGCCCGCCCTACGGACGGTCCCAT
>CAZRGD010000407.1:0-2402 GCA_964599505.1 uncultured Nitrospirota bacterium
GATGGGGGCGGGAGCAGAATCGACTCCGCTGCGCGGAGGAGATTGATCTGGGGCCCAAGTCCGACAGGCTCCTAGGAGCCTGTCCAGGAAGATCCGGGTCAGAGAGGGGGGGGTGCGGATGGACCGCCTGGCATGTGGATCCTGAGGGGAGGATCGCCTGCGAGGCCGTTCCCTTGCCCCGCCTCGCGCCGCCCGTGGCCCTCGGCTCCAGGCCACCTCCCCCCTGTCTCCGCTCGACGGTCTTCCACCCTTTCTCCCCCCCCGGCGCAATCCCCACTACCCTGTAGGGGCGGCATGGAGCCCCTGCCGTCTCCCTCTCGCCATGGCTTCGCCCCGCCGCCTCAGCCGCTTCCTCGTGCACCGCCTCGGTCGGCGGCTTGCCGGCCGTCTCTTGCGCATGCGCACGCCGGAGGAGGTGATCGTCCTCCTCTCCGCGGTGGCGGTGGGGATGGGGACCGGCCTCGGCGCCGTCCTCTTCATCCGCCTCATGGCGGTGATCGACCACGGCGTCCACAGCCTCGCCCAGATGGCCCAGGCGGAGGTGGGGGCTCCCGGTGGCTGGCTCCTCCGGGTGGCGGTGATGGCCCTCGCCGGTCTGGTGGTAGGGATGGTGGTGGAGGGGTGGGCGCGGGAGGCGAAGGGTCACGGGGTCCCCGAGGTGATGGAGGCGATGGTGGTGACCGGGGGGCGGATCCGCGCCCGGGTCGCCACCTTCAAGCTCCTCTGCTCCGCCCTGACCATCGGCGTCGGCGGCTCCGCCGGCCGCGAGGGGCCGATCGTCCAAGTGGGTGCGGCGCTGGGCTCGATCCTCGGCCAGGTGTCGCGGGTGGGGGTTCACCGGATGCGCACCCTGGTGGCGTGCGGCGCCGCCGCGGGGATCGCCGCCACCTTCAACGCCCCGATCGCCGGGGCGATCTTCGCCCTGGAGATCGTCCTGGGCTCCTTCACCGTCCGCTACTTCGGCGCGGTGGTGATCAGCTCGGTCTCCGCCTCCATCGTCGCCCGCGCCTTCCTCTCCGCCCGCCCCGCCTTCACCGTCCCCGCCTACGCCATCCACCGGGTGGCGGAGTTTCCCCTCTACGCCCTCCTGGGCCTCCTCGCCGGGGTGGTCGCGGCGCTCTTCATCTGGCTCCTCTACGCGGTGGAAGCGCGCGCCGACGGCTGGCGGGTGTGGCCTCCCCTGCGCTACGTGGTGGGGATGGTCCTCTGCGCCGGGGTGGGGATGATCCTGCCGGGCCAGGGGGTCCTGGGGCCGGGGCTGCACCGCATCGGGGAGATCGTCGCCAGCGACTTCCACATGCCCCTGGCGATGATGGCGGCGCTGCTCGTCCTCAAGCTCGTCGCCACCAGCCTCACCCTCGGCTCGGGCAACTCGGGCGGCGTCTTCGCCCCGTCGCTCTTCATGGGGGCGACCCTCGGCGGCATGGTGGGGACCGTCGCCCACCTGGTCTGGCCGGCGGTGGTCGTCAACCCGGGGGCGTACGCGATCGCCGGCATGGCGGCGGTCTTCGCGGGTGCGGCCCGGGCGCCGATCACCGCGATCCTCATCGTCTTCGAGATGTCCGGCGACTACGCCCTCATCCTGCCGCTCCTCGTCGCCACCGCCCTGGCCACCGTCGTCGCCCAGGCCCTGTCACCCGAGTCGATCTACACCATGAAGCTCGCCCGTCGCGGGATCCGTCTCTCCGCCGGACGGGTGGTCGACCTCCTCGCCGGCGTCTCGGTGGAGAATGTGATGGACGAGGAGGTCCACGCGGTGGACGGGGAGATGGACCTCGCAACCCTCTCCGACCTCTTTGCCCAGAGCGGCCACCACTGCCTCGCGGTCCTCGACCAGGACGGCCACGCCTGGGGGATGGTGCGCCGTGAAGATCTCGATCAGGCGATCCATCGCAACCTCCCCATGACCACCCCCGCGGTGGAGATCGCCACCCCCCTCGCCCGCCTGGTGGTGATCCACCCGGACGAGAGCGGCGCCGACGCCCTCAGCCGCATGGGGGTCCGCGGCCTCGAATCCCTGCCGGTGGTGTCGCGCGGCCAGCCCCCGGAGTTCCTCGGCCTGGTGCGGCGTAACGACCTCCTCGACGCCTACACCGTGGTCGTGTCGCGCCGCGGTGCCCTCCACCACCAGGTGCGCCACGCCCTCGGCCCACGGCCGGCGGGAACCGAGTTCGTGGACATCGACCTGAAACCGGGCGACGCGGGGGTGGGGAGGCGCGTCGGCGAGCTCGCCACCCACCTCCCTCGGGAGACGATCCTCATCGCCGTGCGCCGCAACGGGCGGACCCTCGTCCCCCATGGCGGTACGCGCCTGGAGGCGGGCGATCGGGTGACCGCCTTCGCCCGCAGTGATGACGCTGCCGCCCTCCTCCGCGCCCTCCAGGGTGGCAGTGACGGGGGTG
>CAZRGD010000408.1:0-2401 GCA_964599505.1 uncultured Nitrospirota bacterium
AGCGAAGCGAGCCTCCCCCCCATGTCCCGTCCCGGCCTCCTGCGCTCCGTCGGGGTGATCAGCGGTGCGACCCTGGTGTCGCGCATTGTCGGCTACCTGCGCGACATGCTCCTCGCCTACTACCTCGGCGCCGGGGTGGTGGCGGACGCCTTCTTCGTCGCCCACCGGATCCCCAATTTTCTCCGCCGGCTGTTGGGCGAGGGGACCCTCACCGCCGCCTTCATTCCGGTCCTCACCGAGCAGATCGCCGCCGGTGACCCGGAGGCGGCGCGCAACCTGATCCGGCGCCTCGCCGGCCTCCTTCTCGCCGCCTCCACCCTCCTCACCCTCCTCGGGGTGGCGGCGGCGCCGTGGCTGGTGCGGATCATGGCCCCCGGCTTCATTCGTCAGCCGGAGAAGCTCCATCTCGCCGTCGAGCTCACCCGGCTGATGTTCCCCTACGCCCTCTTCCTCGCGCTGGCGGCGCTCGCCATGGGGGTGTTGCAGGCCCACCGCCGCTTCCTCTGGCCCGCCCTGGCGCCCGCCGCCTACAACGTCTGCATCATCGCCGGGGCGGTGGTCCTCGCCGACCGGTGGCTCTCCCCGGCGCGGGCGATCGCCGTCGGGGTGGTGGTCGGCGGCCTCGCCCAGCTCCTCATCCAGCTCCCGGCGGTGCGCGCCGCCGGTTACCACCTGCGACCCGCCTGGCGTCCCGGTGATCCCACCGTGCGGCGGGTGGTGCGCCTCATGGGGCCGGGGATCCTCGGGCTGGCCATCCTGCAGGTGAACATCCTCATCTCCACCCTGCTGGCCTCCTTCCTCCCCAACGGCGCGGTCTCCTACCTCTACTATGCCAACCGGGTGATGGAGTTCCCCCTCGGCATCTTCGGCATCGCCATCGCCACCGCGGTCCTGCCGGACCTCGCCGACCACGCGGCGCGCAACGACACGGCGGGGCTGATCCAGGCGCTCAGGCGGGCATTGCAGCTCTGCCTCCTGGTGATGATCCCCGCCGGGGTCGGCATGGCGGTCCTGGCGCGGCCGATCATCACCGTCCTGTTTGCCAGCGGCGCCTTCACCGCCGCCGATGTGGCCGGCACCCGCTCGGCCCTCATCGCCTTTGCCGCCGGGGTATGGGCCTACGCCACGGTCAAGGTGACGATCCAGGCGATGTACGCCCAGCAGGACACCGCTACCCCGATGAAGACCGGCGCCATCACCGTCGTGGTGGACATCGTCCTGTCGCTGCTTCTCATGGGGCCCCTTGCCCATGCCGGCCTGGCGCTCGCCACCAGCCTTGCCGCCGCCTTCCAGTTCGGCCTCCTCATGGTGTTGTTGCGCCGCCGCCTCGGCCCTCTTGGCGGCCGCGCGCTGTTTGCCACCACCACCCGGGCGATCGCGGCGAGCGGGGTCATGGCGGCGGTGTGTGCCGCCGTGGACGGCCGCTGGCCCGTCCACGGCTCTCGCCTCGGGGCGCTGGCGGAGGTCGCGGCGATCATCCCCGCGGCGGTGGTCGTCTACGGCCTCGTCCTCCTCCTCCTTGGCGGCGAAGAGCGCCGCTGGCTGGCGCACCTGTGGGGGAGGGGGTGAAGGGGACATCGCAAGGAGTGCGTTCCTGGGTAGGAGCCGGCTCCCGCCGGCGAAACCCGCCCGTAGGGCGGGCGGGGCCTACGGCCCCGAATCGCGAGCAGGAGCTCGCTCCTACCGATGTCCCGTGGGTTGGGTCCCGTGGCCGTGGAGTCGGATTCTTTTCCCCTCCTGTCCGGCGGCGTGAAGCGCCGCCTGGGCGGTGGGTCGGCGACCGTAGTAGGTTGGCTAAGCCGGTCACCGTCTTGGTCGCCGGTCTCAGACTCGGAGCGGCGGACGTGGAGGTAGGGCTCTTTTCAACGCTGGAGCGCGGTGGCGTCTGTCTCACCGCCACCCGCCGTCTGGCGCGGGAGGTCAGCCGCGCCTACGACCGGTGGCAGCGGTCGCGGGGCCGGGAGGCGTGGGCGGCTGCACGCTGCCTGCCGCTCACCGTGTGGCTGCGGGAGCAGTGGGCCGCCACCTGGCCTGCTACCCACCTGCCGGGCGAGCCGCTCCACCTCGCCGCCTGGGAGGGGGTGATCGGCGACGATCTTAGATCGGCGGTCCGTTCCCCCCTGGAGGTCGCCTCCCTCGCGCCGGTGGCGGCGGAGGCGGCGCGCCTCGTTGTCCACTACCGCCTCGGGGAGTCGGCCGCCACCGAGGAGGAGCGTGCCTTTTTCCGCTGGCACCACGCCTTCCTGCGCCGCTGTCGCGACCTCGGCTGGCTCGCCCCCGCCACCCTCGCCGATGCGGTGGCGCTGTCTCTTATACCACTCTACGAGCCCACGAGACTCCTGAGCATCTTCTTGGCCGCTGTCTGCTTGTGCAACAAATAAACATGACCCACCATCGTCAT
>CAZRGD010000409.1:0-2395 GCA_964599505.1 uncultured Nitrospirota bacterium
CCCTACGGACGGTCCCATCTCGGCCTGCATTGCTATTTCCGCTGATCCTCTCTGCCCCCAAGTCTCCCCGTGTCCCCCGGGTGGTGAAGACGGGAGAACCGACGATCATGGATGGGGTGAGATTTCTTGTGGACGAGGACAGTCACGGGCGACGATCGGGACTATGACCACTCCACCGCTGCACTGGCGCCGCCTGCCGCTCCTCGCCCTGGGGATGGTGTCGCTCCTGGCCGCCCTCGCCGGCGGGCTGGCGCGCCTCCACTGGCGCTTCCCCGTGGTCACCGGGAGCTGGATCACCTACCACGGCGCCCTCATGGTGGGCGGCTTCCTCGGCACGGTGATCGCCCTGGAGCGGGCGGTGGCGGTGGGGCGGCGGCCCGCCTACCTGGTGCCCCTGCTCGCCGCCGCCGGCGGCCTCGCGCTCCTTGTGGGCCTCCCCAAGGGTGTCGGGGCGACCTCGCTCACCCTCGCCGCTGCCGGCCTGGCTGCCCTCTACGCCACCCTCCTCGTCCGGCAGTTCACCACCCATACCGCCACCATGGCCCTCGGGGCGGTCTGCTGGCTCACCGGCAACCTCCTCTGGCTCGCCGGCTGGGAGATTCCGACCTTGGCGCCGTGGTGGCTCGCCTTTCTCCTGCTCACGATCGTCGGTGAGCGGCTGGAGCTCAGCCGCTTCCGTCCCCCGGGGCGGCTCGGTGAGCGCCTCTTCCTCGCCGCCACCGCCCTCTACCTCGCCGGCACCGCCCTCACCACCGTCCTCCCCGATGGCGGTTGGCGGCTGCTTGGCCTCGGCGAGGTCGCCCTGGCGGCGTGGCTCGTGCGTTACGACATCGCCCGCGCCACGGTGCGCCGGCCGGGCCTGCCGCGCTTCGTGGCGGTCTGCCTCCTCTCCGGCTTCCTGTGGCTCGGGATCGGGGGCCTCTTTGCCCTGCGCGTCGGCGCCCCGCCGGGGGGTGACCTGCCGTACGACCTCCTCCTCCACCCCATCTTTCTCGGCTTTGTCATGGCGATGATCTTCGGCCACGCGCCGATCATCTTCCCCGCCATCCTCGGCCGGCCGCTCCCCTTCCATCCCCGCTTTTACCTCCACGTCGCCCTGCTGCACCTCTCCCTGGTGGCGCGCATTGGCGGCGACCTCACCGGCTTCCTCCCGGCACGCGCCTGGGGCGGGCTGCTCAACGTCGCCGCCATCCTTCTCTTCCTCCTCTCCACCGCCGCCGCGATCGTCGCCGGTGAGCGGCCGAGGGGGTAGAAGAGGTCGCAGGATGGGCAAGAGCCTTGGAAGGTCGATCTCGCGCAGGGACGAGGAGGCGCAGAGGGGGCGTGCACCTGCGGCGCATCGCACGCCGTGGCATCATGGCCGTCCCACGGGGAGGCGGCTGGATCGCGCATGGAGACGGAGCTTCTGATCATCGGCGGCGGGCCGGGCGGCTACACCGCCGCCTTTGCCGCCGCGGACCGCGGTATGGCGGTGGTCGTCGCCGACGCCCGCCCCGCCCCCGGCGGGGTCTGCCTCCACGAGGGGTGCATCCCGTCGAAGGCGCTCCTGGCCGCCGCCGAGGCGGTGGAGCAGGCGGCAGCGGCGCGCCGCATGGGGATCGATTTCGGCGAGCCGACGATCAACCTCGACCGCCTGCGCGACTGGAAGGAGGGGGTGGTGGGACGGATGGCGCGCGGCGTCACCACCCTCGCCCGGGCGCGCGGTGTTCGCCTAATGGCGGGCGAGGCGCACCTCCTCTCCGCCACCGAGGCGGTGGTGGCGACCGAGGGGGGTGAGGCGCGGATCCGCTTTCGCCTCTGTCTCCTCGCGACCGGCTCTCGCGCTACCGTGCCGCCGCTCCTGGTGGGCGTCCCTGGGACGATGGACGCCGCGGTTGCCCTGGAGTTGGAGGCGATCCCGGAGCGGCTGCTGGTCGTGGGAGCCGGCGCCATCGGCCTGGAGCTCGGCACGGTCTACAGCGCCCTTGGCAGCCGGGTCACCGTGGTGGAGCAGGCAGGGGCGCTGCTTCCCGGCGTGGAGCCGGAGCTGGTGTCACCGCTGGCGCGCGCCCTGCGGCGGCGGTTCGCGGCGATCCACACCGGCTGCCGGGTCGAGGCGGTCTCCGAGACGGCGGCCGGACTCCGGGTGGTCCTGGCGGGGGCGGCGGCGACCACGGTGGAGGCAGACCGGATTCTCGTCGCCACCGGGAGGCGGCCCAACAGCGACCGCCTCGGCCTCGACGCCGCCAACGTGGTGCGGGCCATGACCGGTTTGCCGGCGACCGACGCCACCAGCCCGCCCCCCGATCCCACCCGCTGGCCGATCGGCGACCGCACCGCGCACCCGCTACGCGCACACCGGGCCAGCCACACACGGCGTGTCATGCACACCAGCCACAGCCCACGCCACACTAAC
>CAZRGD010000410.1:0-2393 GCA_964599505.1 uncultured Nitrospirota bacterium
ATTCTCCAGACCAGGGCCGCAGCCCCCCGCCGGCCGCCCAAGGTGTCCCCCCGTCGCCCGCAACAGGTCGATCTCACCTCACGGCTGGCCCGTCGCAAGACCGTTCCGGTCAAGCTCGGCATCCTTCCCTTCCTCGCCGTAGGAGCGGCGGCCCTGGTCTACTTCTTCACCATCTGGCAGAGCAACCAGATGGTCGCGGAGGTGCAGATTCTCGACGCGCTGACCCAGCAGCGAGTGGAGCTTGAGCGGCGCAACGATCAACTGCGCATCAAGCTCGCCGGTCTCACCTCCCTCGACGACATTGGACCGTGGGCGCGCAGCCACGGCTTCCACGACCCCACCAAGGGACAGGTCGTGCGGGTACGGACGCATCGATAGCGGCGCGCGGCGCGCCAGTAGGCGGAGGGCAGTAGGCAGAGCTGACCCAAGGGCAGCTCTGGCCCAGAGGTCATTCACGAAGGTCGAGAACCTCCGCCACATCTTCGACTGCATGCGGCCTACTGCCCTCTGCCTACGGTCTCTTCCTCCTCCGACCTTCCCTCCTCTCTTGTCCCCCCATCCCGAGCTTTCCCTCCCACCATGTCCCGCTTCCGCCTCTTCTTCCTTATGGTGGTTGGCGCCGCCCTCTTCGGCGGCGTCGCCGCCCGCCTGGTCTACCTCCAGGTCGTCGACCACGACCACCTCGCGGCGCTGGTGCGGCAGCAGCAGGAGCGGCAGATCAAGATCGACGGCCCACGTGGCCGTATCCTCGACCGCCACGGGGTGGTGATCGCAGAGAGCGCCGAGGTGGTCGGTGTCTACGCCAACCCGCGCGAGGTGGCGGCGAAGGGGGCAACCGCGCGTCGCCTGGCGCCGGTCCTCGGCAGGTCGGTACGCAGAATTGCGCGCTGCCTGAACCACCGCGGCTCGTTTGTCTGGCTTGCACGCCGCCTGCCGGCGACGGTGCGAGAAACGGTGGAGTCGCTGAACCTTCCAGGGATCATCTGTATGCGTGAGGCGGGCCGCTACTATCCCCTCGGAGAGACCTTCCGCTCGGTGGCGGGGCTGGTGGGAGTGGACGGCCAGAAGCTGGAGGGATTGGAGGTCGCCTACGACGACCTCCTTCGGGGCGAGCCGGGTCTCTACCTGCGTCGCCGGGACGGCAACAACCAGGCGGTGGAGATTCGCCTCCTCCATGCGGCACGTCCTGGGACCAACCTTCACCTCACCCTCGACGAGGTGGTCCAGCACATCGCCCACACCGCGCTGACCGACGGCGTCGAGGCGAGCGGAGCCCGCGGCGGGGTGGCGGTCGTTCTCGATCCGCGCAACGGTGAGATCCTCGCCATGGTCGACGCAGGCACGCCGGGAAGCACCGGTACCCGCGCCGATGCCGGTCGCCCCTACCGATCCAATGTCGTCACCTGGAGCTACGAGCCGGGTTCGATCTTCAAGCCGCTGGTCGCCGCCGCCCTCATGGAGGAGGGGAGGGTGGCCCCTGACACCCTGGTCTACGGCGAGGGCGGCAGCTACCGGGTCGCCGACCGGACCTTCCATGACGCCGCCGGCGACCACTTCGGCTGGCTCTCGTTCGCCCAGGTCCTCCAGCGGTCGAGCAACATCGGGATGATCAAGCTGACCGCCGACCTCCCCTCGGCCACCCTCTACGAGCGGCTACGCGCCTGGGGCATCGGCAAGAGGACCGGGATCGATTATCCGGGTGAGTCGATCGGCACGTTTCGGCCCCCGAAGCGGTGGTCCGGGGTCTCCCGCGCCTCGGTTTCCATCGGCCAGGAGCTCAGGGTCACCGCCCTGCAGATCGCCGCCTTCTACGGTGCTCTGGCCAACGGCGGCACCCTCTACCCGCCCCACCTGACGCGCAACGACGTCGCGGCGCGCACCGTCCGGCCGCTACCGTCGCCCCACCGAATTCTGTCGGAGAAGACCTGCCGTACCCTGGTCCACATCCTCGAGGGGGTGACGACTCCAAAAGGCACCGCCCCGAAGGCGGCGGTGGAGGGGTTCTCGGTGGCCGGCAAGACCGGCACCGCGCAGCAGTACGACAATCGCCACCATCGCTATTCACGTACCCGCTTTGTCTCCTCCTTCGTCGGCATGGTCCCCGCAAAAAGGCCGCGCCTCGTCTGCATCGTCTCCCTCGACGGCGCCCGAGGGCGCGCCTACGGCGGCCAGGTGGCCGCCCCCATCTTCCGCGAGATCGCCACCCGGACCCTCCGATACCTCGGTGTCCAGCCCGGCTCCCCCCCCCGCCTTCTGCAGTTCGCGGCGGCCGGCCGGCCGCCGCCACTGGCGGAGCTGAGCCAGCAAGGCCGGTGCCGCGCGCGCACGGCCGAGCGGACAATTGGACCGATGTAACCGCCTGTTGCCATTGATCCGCCGCGCCCCGCGATGCG
>CAZRGD010000411.1:0-2392 GCA_964599505.1 uncultured Nitrospirota bacterium
CGCGCAGCATGTCTATGGTCCCCCGGTCACCCGCTCCCGACTCTGCGCCACACACACCACTCACTAACTCCCACCGCAGCCCGAAGGCCGGTCCCACCCCCACGCCCCCCATCCCGCGGGCGCAGCGGGCCCTCCCCCCACCCCCGCGAGGAAAGCGAGCCCATGGATCTTACTGTTTGCCTCCTGTGGCACATGCATCAGCCCCTCTATTTCGACGAGGAGGCGGGGGAGTCTCTCCTGCCGTGGGCCTTCCTCCACGGGGTAAAGGACTACTACGAGATGGCCCGCCACTTAGAGGCAGTGGAGGGGATGCGGGCGACGGTGAACTTCGTACCGTCACTGCTGGACCAGCTCGACCTCTACGCCCGCCCCGGCATCCCTGCAGACCGTTTCCTCCGCCACGTCGCCATGGACCCGGCGCAGATGGACCAGGGGGCGCGCGACTTTTTGCGCAACTTCTTCTTCTCCGCCAACCAGGAGCGGCAGATCCTCCCCTCGCTGCGTTACGCCGAGCTCTTCCAGCGCGCCCACGGCCGCGGCAGCAACCGCGCCACCCCCCTCTCTCCCCAGGACCTCCTCGATCTCCAGGTCTGGTTCCTGCTGGCCTGGTGTGGCGCCTGGCTGCGCGAGGAGGACCCGCTGGTGGCGAGCCTGCTGGCGAAGGGGCGCGGCTTTGCGAGCGACGAGAAGATGGCGCTGCTGGCGAGGATGCAAGAGGTGATCGGCGAGATCGTGGGGCGCTACCGAGCGCTGGCGGAGGCGGGACGGGTGGAGCTCTCCTTTACCCCCTACTACCACCCGATCCTGCCGCTGTTGTGCGATACCAACACCGGCCAGGAGTCGAACGCCGCCACCCACCTGCCGCACCACCGGGTGCGCCGGCCGGGCGACGCGGTGGCCCAGGTAGAGCGTGGGTTGACTCGCCACGGTTCCGCCTTTGGCACCCTCCCGGCCGGCTGCTGGCCCGCCGAGGGGGGGCTCTCCCAGGCGGGGGTGGAGATCCTCGCCGCCGCCGGCAGCCGCTGGGCCGCCGGCGACGAGTCGGTCCTCCTCGCCAGCCTCGGCCGTCCACCGAGGAGTGACGGTGAGGTAGTCCCCGACCTCTACCGCCTCTACGCCGCGCCGGGACGCGCCGCTCCCCTCACCCTCGCCTTCCGCGACCACCACCTCTCCGACCGCATCGGCTTCACCTACAGCCGGTGGGACAGCGAGACGGCAGTGGCCGACCTGATCGACCACCTCCAGGCCCTGCGCCGGGGGCTAAAGGGAAAGGCGAAACGACCGGTGGTCAACCTGATCCTCGACGGCGAGAACGCCTGGGAGTTTTTCCCGGACAACGGCCGTCCCTTCCTCCTCGCCCTCTACCGCGCCCTCGCCGAGACCGACGGCCTGGTGCCCCGCACCTTCTCCGGAGCGCTCGACAACGGCTGTGATCGAGAGGCGCTGGACCATCTCCACCCCGGCTCATGGATCCACGGCAACTTCAACATCTGGATCGGCCACCCGGAGAAGAACCTGGCGTGGGACTGGGTGGCGCGCGCCGCCGCCACCCTCGACGAGGCGACCGACGTGGACGAGGCCGCACGCGCCCAGGCGTACGAGGCGCTCCTGGCCGCCGAGGGGTCGGACTGGTTCTGGTGGTACGGCGACGACCACTACTCCGCCCACGACCACATCTTCGACCACCTTTTGCGCGCCCACCTGCGCCAGGTCTACCGCGCCCTCGGCCGCCCGGTCCCCGACGGCCTGCACCTCCCCATCGCCCGCATCCGTCGGGCGCAACTGGAGATGCCGCGCGGCCTCATCCACCCGCACCTCGACGGCAAGGGGGTGCGCTACCTCGATTGGCTCTCCGCCGGCCGCCTCGACCTTGCCCGCGCCAGCGCCATGCACCCGAGCGACCTCCCGTTCACCGAGCTGCGCTTCGGCTTCGGCACCCGCACCCTCTACCTCCAGCTCGCCGCCCGCGCGCCGCTGGCGGAGCTGTGTGGCGACGACCTCACCCTCACCTTCCACCTCGACGGCGCCGCCGACGGCGCGGCGTGCCGGATTGTCCTCTCCGCCCGCCATGGCGTTGCTCCCACCCTCACCCTCGCAGACGGCGCCGCCGGCGGCTCACGCCACATTGGCCGCGCCGCCCTCGACGATCTCCTGGAGGTCGCCATCCCGCTGGCCCCCCTCCACCTCACCGCGGGGAAGAGCTTTCACCTCTCCTTCGGCCTCCCCGATCAGCCCAGGCTCCCCCTCGACGGCCCGGTCGAGCTCACCGTGCCGGCCGCCGCCGACTACCTGGTGGAGGCGTGGATGGCGTAGGACTTGGGCGATCATCACGAGGGGAAGGGAACCCGTCCCCCCCCTCCCTCCGGGCTTACCCGGTCCCATATCTTTTTTG
>CAZRGD010000412.1:0-2390 GCA_964599505.1 uncultured Nitrospirota bacterium
ATTCTGCAATCCTTCGAGCACCGAGGGCGTCGAGGCAGGTCCTTGATGGGTGGCGACGAGCCGATTTCGGCGCAGGCGTACTTGAGGTACGTCGAGCACGAAATCGGTGACGCCGCCGCGAGTGGCGCGGGCAGGGGGGACGACACCCCCCTACCCGCTTTGCACAACGTGAGCCGTCTACGAACGATCCGCGCCACACGGTAGCGGGCCACCGCAGGGCGGGCTACCGGCGCCGCACGGTTTACTGGAGCTACTGCACGGCGTACCGGGACCACCACACGGCGGGGCGGTCGCGCCGCACGGCATGTCACCGTCGGGACCCGGCCCCATGAGGGCGCCGGGGCCGGGACCGCCGCCTCGGCCACCGCGGTGTCCCGGGCCGCACATCCCCTTGAGCTTGTCGCGCTGCTCCGGGGTCAGCAACGCCCGGATTTTCAGGAGGGTGGCGAGGCGCTGCTTGTGCATCGCCGCCATCGCCGCGCTCACCTCGTCCGCCTGCGCCATCACCGCCGCCTCGTCCGGCTGGTCGGCATCGAGGAGGGTGCGCATCTCCTCGCGCGCCGCGCGCACCGCCTCGCGCAGGGGTGCAGCCTCCTCGCGCGCGGCGGCGACGATCGCCTCGATCTTCTCCACGGTGGCGTCGTCGACGCCGAGCTCATCCGCGTTGCGGGCGATGCAGCGGTCCGGCCCGTGGGGGCCGCCTCCCCTGCATGCCTGCGCGGTGGCGGGCAGGATGAGGATGGCGGCGACAAGCGCCGCGAGGAGTGGAACGGTGGTGCGGTTACGAAGGATCTTCATGGCCTTCTCCTTTCGGGTGGTGCGGTGGGTGTTCTCTGTTGGGTTGCTGGGGCGTCCGCCCCAAATCACTCGCCGAGGTAGTCGGCGGCGAGGACCTGATAGTCGGCCGGCAGGGCCATGGCGAGGTCACTGGCGTCGCCGGTCGCCCAGTCATAGGCCGAGAGGATCTCCTCCATCTCCGTGGGCGGCTCCTCGCTGCTGGCCGCCACCGTGCTCTGGGGCGGTACCGCGATGGAGCCAGGCCGCGCCATCACCATCCAGAGGAGAGCGGCAGCCGTGGCAGCCGCCGCCATGAAGAGTGGAGATCGCACTCGAGCTCGCCGGGCGAGGCGGGCGCGGAGCCGCCGGTCAAAGGCGGCCCGCTCCGCCGACCCCATGGGGGGGGGAGCGTAGGCGTCGTTGAGGCGGCGGACGAAGGTCGCCTCGTCTGGGGTCAGGTCGGGGGTCGTGTTGCGCATGATCATGCTCCTCTCTCCCCGGGAGACCGGAGATCGTCGAGGTCGGCTCGGAGACGAATGAGGGCGCGGTGGAGGTGGCTCTTCACCGTCCCCTCCGCTCTGCCGACGATCACCGCCGCCTCGCGTACCGTGAACCCCTCGCCGTGGACGAGGAGGAAGCAGTCGCGCTGGCTCTGCGGCAGACGACCGAGGGCGGCGGCAATCCGGTGGCGAACCTCGGGATCGGAGGTGGCGACCTCCGGGGGGGGCTCGTTGCCCGCCGCCGTACGCCACACCTCGCGTACTCGCCGCCAGCGCAGATAGCTGTGGGCCTGGCGCACGAGGATCCGGTAGAACCACGTCTCCAACCGTGCCTCGTCGCGAAAACGGGGCAATGCCCGGTAGGCGGCCACCAGGGCGTCCTGGGTCACATCCTCAGCCACCGCCCGGTCACCGCCGGTGAGCCGCCAGGCGAGGCGCACCGACCGCTCCCGGTGTCCCTCCACAAAGGCGCGAAAGCGCACGGTGCGATCTGCCACCCCGTCCATCGTCATGATTAGCTCGCCGCTCGTCTCCATCCGTGCGCCCTTTCTACCCCCTTTAGACGCGCGAGGGGGCCGGATGGGTTACATCGGCTCGGAGCCGAGGCCGGAGGGTCCTCAACGCAGGGACGCACCCGACTGTAACGAACCATTGCTCGCCCACGCTGTGAGCCGGATCCGGAATGGAGACCGACAGGACATCTCCGAAAACGGTAGCCGCCTCTTCAAACGCCACACCGTGTTTACGGACATTCCCGGTTACCTTCCGTTTATCCCACTCGAAAATAAGTCCCACATCCCGGGTCATGACCACGGGAAGGCGCCGGGGCCGTTTGGCCCGGATGACCTGACCGAGGTCGCCGAGCTCTCGCTTGAGAATGTGGCGATATGAGGAAGAGAAGCGCCGAGAGGGCTTGATTCTGGGTCGAGGCGCGGTGATCCATCTGAGCCGCCTTTTTGGGGCGGGGGGGGGCGTCACCCGGCGAGGGGTGGTCGCGCCGGCCCCCGGCGATTCGACCGTAGCGCGGCGCTCTCTTCCGCCCTCCATTCATGTGATACCTCTCCCTCTTCTTCTCCCGCTGCCCCGATCGGGGGCATGGCCCCCTCCTACCTG
>CAZRGD010000413.1:0-2355 GCA_964599505.1 uncultured Nitrospirota bacterium
CGTGTTTTCGTGTTCCCTTTCCTCACGCCTCCGTGGACGCACCGAGTTTCTCGCCAATCGTGATCTTCGCGGATCCTCTCCGTGGTTTTACCCCGCCTCGGTCGCCGCCACCTCGCGGTTGGCGAGGATCTGCTGGCCGACGGTGAGGAGGTTGTTGATCGCCCAGTAGAGGACCAGGCCGGAGGGGAAGTTGAAGAACATCAGGGTGAAGACGATGGGCAGGAACTTCATCATCCGCGCCTGGGTGGCGTCCATGGTGGTCGGGGTCATCTGCTGCTGGAGCCACATGGTCACCCCCATGATCAGGGGCAGGGGGCCAACGGCGAAGCCGGCGACGTGGCCGAACAGGGCGTCGGGGGCGGCGAGGTCGTGGAGGTAGAGGAAGGGGGCGTGGCGCAGCTCGATGGCGTTCAGGAGCACATTGTACAGCGCCAGGAAGACGGGGATCTGCACCACCATCGGCAGACACCCCATCATCGGGTTCACCTTGTTGCGCTTGTAGAGCGCCATGATCTCCCGCTGCATCCGCTGCGGGTCCTTCTTGTACTTGGTGCGGATCTCCTGCATCTGCGGTTGCAACGCCTGCATCCGCTTCATCGAGACCTGCTGGTTGTGGGTGAGCTTGAAGAAGGCGAGCTTGATGAGGACGGTGACGAGGATGATCGACACCCCCCAGCTCCCGAGGATCCGGTGGATGAAGCGCAGGAGGTAGAACATCGGCTCCGCCACCACCCGGAACCAGCCGAAGTGGATCCGCTTGGCAAAGATGGGATCGGCGGCCTGGAGGGCGTCCATCTCCTTGGCGCCGGTGTAGACCCGGAAGCTCGACTTTCCGGCCGGCAAATTGAGCAGAGCGGTGTAGTCCGGCTCCTCCCCCGCCCGAACCAGGAAGGCGACGCGGGAGAGGGGCGCGTCCGGGATCCACCCCTGGAGGAAATATTTGTCCTCGGAGAGGAGCCACGGGATCGGTCCGTCGACAAAGCGGTCGCCCTTGAGCTTCTTGAACGGCACCTTCTCGTCCCCCTCCGCCCCACCGTAGGCGAAGCCGCGGTTGCCGTAGTAGCGGGTGGCGAGGATCTTGGTGGAGAAGCCGGTGGGGCCGACTAGGCGAATCGGCCCCGGCGCCTCCACCGCGAGCCGCGCCAGATAGGTGTGTTCGGGAAGGGTCCAGTGAAGAGTGGTCTGGTCGGCGAGGCGCAGAGTGAGGGTATGGTCGGCGACCTTCGCCTCCACCACCTTCACCACCTGACCGTCACCCGCTACCACCTGGCCGGAGTGGAAGCGCGCCACCTCCGCCACCAGCTCCAGGGGCTTGCCCTCCTCGTCGACCTGCCTCTTGAGACGCGCACTCATCAGGCCGCCGGTGCGCCGACCGAAGGTGAGGGTGACCCAGTCGTTGGCCAGCTCGATCCCCGCCTCTCGCTCTGCAGACGGCGCCACCACGGTGGTCGCACTCCCCCCTGGAGCTGCTGCTGGAACCGACACGGGGGCAGGTGCCGGGGTGGCCGCCGCTGGCTGCTCCATGCCCTGGCCTGGCGCCGTCGCGCCGGTCGGCGCCGTAGGTTCCTCCCCCTGCTCCACCACCGGGGTTTGCGGGTAAAACCGCTTCATCACCGCCGAATAGCCCACCACCACGACAATCGAGAGGGCGATCGCCAGAATCGTTCGTCGATCCATCATTGTTGCTCCCTGGGAAAAACGAGGGTGTGGCGGGCGCCGGGCACCGAAGTTGGCCCGCATCCCTCCGCCGCCACCGGGTCGAAACCGCCCGGGCGGCCCGGATGGCAACGCAGCAGACGCCGCGCAGCCATCCCTCCGCCGCGCAGCCAGCCGAAGCGGCGCACCGCCTCCTCGGCGTAGGCGGAGCAGGTCGGGTAGTAGCGGCAGGTCGCCGGCAACAGGGGCGACACCAGCCGCCGGTAAAGCGCAATCAAGAGAAGCACCAGGCGGGTCACGACAGGCGCCTCCGCAGCTCTCCCCAGAGTGCCGTGAGCTCCCTGCGCAGGACCTCTCCCGGGAGCTCTGCCGCCCCGGGGCGGCAGTGGACCACCACGTCCACCGGCGGCAGGTCGCGCGGTTGGAGGCGAGCAAAATCGCGAATCCTCCGCCGCAACCGGTTGCGCGCCACCGCGTTGCCCACCTTGCGAGAAACGGTCATTCCCAGCCTCACGCCACCTTCATCTCCGTACCGGTAGCGCACCTCGATGGTTCGCCTACGCACCGTCCGGCCGCCTCGATAGACGGCGCGAAACTCCGCCGGCCGGCGAAGGATCTCCAGGGGAGAGTGGAGCGCCATCGGATCCCTAGGAGTCTGTCGGACTTATGCGATCGTCGCGAGGGAAAGCGGGCTCGAGT
>CAZRGD010000414.1:0-2344 GCA_964599505.1 uncultured Nitrospirota bacterium
GCTATCTGCGGACCACCGGTGATCTCGACCTCGTTCTCCACCTCGAACGGGACAATCTGGTGCGGGCGGTGGTTGCCCTGAAGGGGCTCGGCTACCGGCCGCGGGCACCGGTGGGGCTCGATGCCTTTGCCGATGCGACCCAGCGGGAGTCGTGGCACCGGGACAAGGGGCTGACCGTCTTTTCTCTCTGGCACCCCACACGGCCGGTCCTGGAGGTCGACCTCTTTGTGAACGAGCCCTTTGATTTCGATACGGTCTACGGGCGGGCGTTGCGTGTGGCGTTGGAGACGACGGAGGCGACGGTGATCTCCCTGGAAGACCTGAAGGCGATGAAGGGACGAGTGGGGCGGCCCCGGGATGTGGAGGACGTGGCGGCGCTCGATGCCCTCGCGAAGCAGCGCGAGGGGGAGACGGGTGGGGAGGGAGATGGTGGGTGACGAGCGCCGGCCCGCTGAGGATCCCGGTTTTGACCGTGGCTGGTCGGGCCACGCCCGCCGTCAGGCGCGGCGCGGTCTGGCGATGACACCGGCCGAGCGGCTGCGTTGGCTGGAGGAGACGATGGCGGAGATGCGGCGTCTCCAGGGGCGGGCGATCGGCGCGCCGCGCCGGAAGGAGGCGGATTAGCTTTCCGCCCCAGGGATGGCGTCCACCGGGAGGAAGAGGGGCAGCGGTTGCGGGCGGTCGCCGAGGCCTCCTTCGATGATCTCGAGGGGCTCGAAGCCGTACCGACGGTAGAAGTCGACCGTCGAGGGTTTGGCGTCCACGACCACGCCAATACAGCCGGTGCGCCTCGCCTGCTCGCGAGCGAGGAGGCACGCGGCCCGCAGGAGCATGCGCCCCACACCTGTGCCTTGAGCGGTCTCGGCCACGGCGAGACGTGCCACCCGGAGGATGGGGAGGGGGTAGTGAGGGAGGCGCCGGCGGTGGGATGGGGGGAGCTCTTCGATCTCGATGTGGGAGGCGGCCACCGTCACGTAACCTAGAATCGCCTCTCCCTCAATGGCGACGTAGGTGATGCCCACGTAGTGGCGAAACTGGTTTTGTCCTGCATATCGGTGAAAGAAGCGGTCGAGGTCTGGGTTGCCGGAACGGAAGGCCGATCGGTTGTCATCGGGCCGTAGCCGCCGTACCTCAACCGTCGTCATCATCGGCCTCGGTGAAGAGCTTCTTCATCGCGGGCGTGGGTTCGGACGGGGTGGCAAGACGATCGACAAGCGCCTCGCCGCTGGCGCGGCTCACCACCAGTCGTGGCGGGATGATGACGTCTGCGGGGATTTCCTGGAGCGCCTCCAGGTGGTGAAGAAGGGCGGTCTCGATGAGGAACCCCTTCTTGATGCCATGCGCGCGTGTGTACCGCTCCACAAGCGCTTTGGTTTCCGCCGAGACGTGGGCGGAGATCTGTGTGGGAGAGGTGGCCATTTCGTGGCTCCAGGTAAGTCTACAAAAATGTAGAGCCAATCCGACAGGAGATCAAGACGCGTGCTTCGCCCCATCGCCCCCGGTGATCTCCCCGTAGTGACTCGTTGATCTGGGAGGCCGCCGCTCGCCCGCTACCGCACCACCCCTTCCAGGGGCGAGGAGGCGGTGGCGTAGAGCTTCTTCGGGATGCGGCCGGCGCGGTAGGCGAGGCGGCCGGCCTCGACGCCGAGCCGCATCGCCTTCGCCATGGCGATCGGGTCCTTGGCGCCGGCGATGGCGGTGTTCATCAGGATCCCGTCGGCTCCCATCTCCATGACCACGGTGGCGTCGGAGGCGGTGCCGACCCCGGCGTCGACGATCACCGGCACGGTGAGAACCTCCAGGAGGATGCGCAGGGTGTACGGGTTGCAGATGCCCAGCCCCGAGCCGATGGGAGCGGCGAGCGGCATGATGGCAGCGGCACCGGCGTCGACGAGCCGCTGCGCCATCACCGGGTCGTCGGTGGTATACGGCAGGCAGGTGAACCCCTCCTTGGCGAGGATCTCGGTCGCCTCCAGGGTGGCGCCGGTGTCCGGGTAGAGGGTCTTCGGGTCGCCGATCACCTCCACCTTCACCATGTCGGTGATCCCCGCGGCGCGCGCCAGCCGCGCGGTGCGGACGCACTCGTCGGCGGTGGTGCAGCCGGCGGTGTTGGGGAGGATGGTGGTGCGCTTCAGGTCGAGGGCGTCCAACAGGTTCTCTTTGGCCGGGTCGGTGATGTTTACCCGCCGCACCGCCACGGTGATCATCTCGGCGCCGGAGGCGTCCAGCGCCGCGCGGGTTTCGGCGAAGTCCTTGTACTTGCCGGAGCCGATGATCAGGCGGGAGTGGAAGGTGTGGTCGCCGATCTGTAGGGGGGTGTCGTTGGTCATGGGGGGGCTCGCTG
>CAZRGD010000415.1:0-2334 GCA_964599505.1 uncultured Nitrospirota bacterium
CCCATGTCAGATACCGCCCCCACCGCCGCCGAGGCGACCCTCCCACTGCCGGCGGCACGCCCGGAAGCGGAGCTCAGCTACGACATCAACCTGCGCACCTACCAGTGGGTGCGCCGGCTGATGGACCTGCTGGTGAAGGTCACCCCGCTGAACCTGCGGGTGCACAACCTCACCGACCAGGCGGAGCGCGGCGATGTCTTCCTCTTCAACCACTTCTCGCGCTTCGAGACCTTCATCCCGCAGTACATCCTCTACCGCCACGCGGGGGTGATCGGGCGGTCGCTCGCCTCCCCGGAGTTTCTCGGACCGGACACCTTTGGGACCTTCCTGCGCTCCGTCGGCGCAATCCCGACGGACATGCCGGGGATCATCGACTTCATGGGCGACGAGGTCCTCGCCGGCCGCAAGATGGTGATCTTCCCCGAGGGGAGCATGATCAAGGACAAAAAGGTCCTCGATCGACACGGGCGCCTGCAGATCTACGCCCGTGGCCACCAGGAGCGGCGGCCACCGCACACCGGCTCGGCGGTCACCGCCCTGAAGGCACAGTACCGCCTCGAACATCTGAAGCGCGCCTTCGCCGACGGCGACACCGCGCTCCAGGACCACCTCCTCGCCGACTGGCCGGGGGAGGACGCCGAGACCCTGCAGGCGCGCCTCGGACGGCCGGTGAGTATCGTGCCGGCGAACATCACCTTCTTCCCCCTGCGGATCACCGACAACATCTTGCAGACGGTGGCCAAGCAGATCGGCCGGGTGCGCAACCGGCGGCTCCTGGAGGAGCTTAGGATCGAGGGCAATCTGCTCTTTCGCGCCACCGACATGGACGTCCGCTTCGGCGAGCCGATCAACGTCGCCGACTATCTCGGCCGCTACGACCGGTGGCTGCTGGGCCGCATCTACCACCTCCTGGGCCGGCAGGTACGAGGCCACGCGGCGGTCACCAAGCCGCTCCGCTGGCTGCGCTCCCTCCAGCGGCGCCGGACCCACGAGCTCGCCGACACCCTCATGCGCCGCTACATGCGCGAGATGTACCGCCTCACCACCATCAACCTGAGCCACCTCGCCTCCAACGTCATCTACCGCAACCTGGCCGAGCACCATCGGCAACGGCTGCCGATCCGTGAGGTGGGCGAGGCGACCTACCTGGCGCTCAAGCGGCTCCAGCACTCACGCCGCGTCTTTCTCCACCCGGACCTCAAGAAGATCCGGAAAAACCTCGAGATCCCCCTTCGCCCCCTGGAACGGATGTCCGGCTGCCTGACCCGGGCCGAGGAGCAAAACCTCCTGCACGTGGAGGGGAACGAGCTCCTCCTCTCCCCCAAGCTCACCGACGAGCACGACTTCGACGAGATCCGCCTGGAGAACCACATCCAGCTCGCGGTCAACGAGGCGGCGCCGGTGGGCGAGTGCGTGGAAGCGGTGGACGCAGTCCTCGGGCTCACCGCCAAGGAGCGACACCACCAGGTCGCCGAGGCCCTGCGGGGCGACGATGCCCGCCTCTACCACGAGGCGAAGGCCGCCTTCGACCAACCGCGCTACCACCGTCTCAACCAGTTCGAGACCGACCGCAGCGACGGCAGCTCCCTCTACTTCGACGGCCACCGCAAGGTGGGGGCGCTGCTGATCCACGGCTTCTCCGCCTCACCGGTAGAGGTGGCGCCGCTGGCCGGCGCCCTCACCAAAGCCGGCTTCCCGGTCTGCGCCCCGCGCCTCGCCGGCCACGCCACCTCGCCCTACGACCTCGCCGGTCGCCGGTGGGAAGAGTGGCTCGACTCGGCGCGCCTCGGTCTCCTCTACCTGCAACAGAGCTGCGACGCGGTCGTCGCGGTGGGCCACTCGATGGGGGGCTGCCTCGCCTATCTTCTCGCCGCCGAGCAGGCGGTGGATGGAGTCGTCTCGGTCTGCACCCCCACCCACCTGGCGAGCCGCCGTTCCACCCTGGTGCCGCTGCTCCACAAGGCGAACCAGCTCGCCGGGATGCTGCCTGGTGTCGAGGGGCTGAAGAACTTCGAGCCGGTAACCCCGGAGCACCCGGAGACCAACTACCACCACCTCCCCATCTCCGGCATCTACCAGCTCCAGGCGGTGATGGCCGCCTTCCCGGAGCACCTCGGGGAGGTCACCTGCCCGTGCCTCATTCTCCAGGGCGACGACGACCCGACGGTGGAGCCGATCAGCGCCGAGGAGATCGCCAACCGTCTCGCCCATGCCGAGCACGAGGTGGTGATCCTCCCCGCCGACCACCACGTCCTGATCATGGACGATCGCCTCGGCGTCCACCGCCGCATCCGCGAGTGGTTTGCGCAGGTGGAAGAGGGGCTGGCCTAGGAG
>CAZRGD010000416.1:0-2331 GCA_964599505.1 uncultured Nitrospirota bacterium
CTCGGCGGCCGCGCCCCTCGCTTGCCCCCTCGTGTGGCGCCGCTGGGTCACCCCGGCCGGGGTCGGTTGGCCCCGCGCAGCCCCTCCAACCCGGCCGCCTCGCGCGCCACCACCGTCGCCGGCCCCACCACCACCGCCGCCACTTGGCCGTCGCTGGGAGGCTGGCGGAGGGCAAGGAGGGGACGGGAGAGGGACCCCCGCGCCGCCGCCTCCGGGAGGAGGATCGTCTCCACCGACAGGAGTCGGTCGGACTTTGGCGATCGTCGCGAGGAAAAGCGGGCTCGAATCCGGATTGCGTTCCGTTCGAGGCGCACGGTGGGCCTATGCAACGAAGAACGGGACGCGATCCGGCCTGAGATCCGCTTCCCCGCAGTAGACCGGGCCACAGGCCGACAGGCTCCCAGTGCCGAGCCCGCCGACAGGAGCAAGGCCACGTCGACCCCCGCGGTCGCCAGGGGGGGGAGGATCTCCTGCCACCGGCGCAGCCGGTCGCGCTCCGCCTCCAGCCCCTGGACCATACGAATCCGCCTCTCCCCCTCCCGCTCCCACCGGTCGAGACGGCGCAACGCCGCGGCCATGGCGTGGCGCGGCGACTGGGTCAGGGAGGGCGGTGTCGCCGCCACCACCGGCCAGTAGCGGCCGTGACGACGGGCGATATCGCGAAAACGGGCGACGCCACGCTCCAGGGCGTCGCTGTGGGGCGGCTCAGCCACCACCGCCTCCACCTCCACCGCGCCGGTGGCGGCGAGGCAGGTGGCGGCGTGCACCGCCGCCCCCCGCGACACGAGGAGCTCGAACCAGCGCGCCGGACGCGGGCGGAGGCTCACCCCTCACCCTCCTCAAACAGCCGGCGTGCTACCAGCTCGCCGCGCAGGCGGGCCAGGTCGAGGACCACCAGAGTGAGGTAGGCGAGGGGGGCAACCGACTCGGCCGGGTGGCGGCGGACCAGGCGCAGGAGGGCCACACGCACCGCCTCCCCCTCCCGCCCCTCCGGCAACGACGGCGACCCCAGCCCCTGGAGCTGCGCGGCGATGGGTGTGGGCGAGCGATCCGGCCACCGGTCGCGCCAGCCGTCGAGCCAGACAGCGAGCGGAGTGCCGCCGCTCGACGCCGCCTCCAGACCCAACGTGGCGAGGGGTGCCGCACCCTCCCGGTAGGAGGCGAGGGTGGGGTCCCCGGCCACCCACGCCGGCGCCTCCCCGGCGACCGTCGCCGGCAAAAGCTCCACCACAGCCAGGTGACGCAACCACTCCACCGCCGGTCGCCACGGCACCCCGACCCAGCCGGCCACCTCCGCCACCGCCCGCTGCACCTCGCCCCGCATCGCCCGCTCGATCTCGTGGGCGGTGGCGGTGGCGTCGAGGGTGGCGACCCACGGAGCCCCCGGCGCGCGGCGCGCCGCCGCCAGGTAGGCGGTGACCGTGCGGGCGGTGGCGAGGTGGGCCCACACCGCCGCCTCCGGGTGGCGCACCAGGCGGGCGCCGATACGCGCCTGGGCGTAGGCGAGGCCGACCCTCACCGCTCCCCCCCGGTGAGCTCCGCCGCCAGCCGCGCCACCGCCTCGGTCAGGCGGTCGCGGGTAGCGTCGTCCATCGCCACCGGCCCCTGGAGCCGCTGCGCCTTCGCCTCCAGGGCGGCAACCCGCCCGGCGACCCGCTGCTCCATCCGCTCGCGGGCGGCGGTGAGGCGCTCCTCACCACGGGCCAGGATGGCGCGCGCCCGTGCCCGCCCGGCAGCGACAATCGCCTCCGCCTCCTCCCGCGCCGCCGCCACCTCCGCAAGAGCCCGCTGCTCCTCGCACAGGACCGCCTCGATCCGATGCGCCACCGCAAGGTCCACCGCCGGTCGCTCCGCCATCGCGTCTCCTCCGTGGCAACGGCCTCCTCGCCCGTCACCGTACGCGCCTCAGTGTAGCGTAGATTTTGCGGCCGGCGACGATGGATCTCACGCAGAGGCGCCGGGGTGCGGAGCAAGGATGGCGGCACAGGCGCTGCGGAGAGGTCCGGGTGCTGCTGGCAGCACGATGGCATCCGAACCTTCCCTCTCTGATCCTCTACGTAAATCGGAGGTGTCCAAGACATTTCGGGTGGCGCAACCTACTCGGTCGTGGAAACATCGAATCGCTTTTTTGCACCGGAGTTTTTCTGCAAGGTGGAGGCGTGATCTGGCGGGCGCAAGACAGAGAGAACGATTTCATCGCCCGTTTCAATCCCCTTTTGATGAGCTCTCTGTAAACCAACTGAATCCATAGAAAGAAGGTGCTCTGATGAAAGCCATTCTGGGAGTCGTCTGCGTCCTGATCGTGGGCATGCTCATTTGGCATTATGCAAA
>CAZRGD010000417.1:0-2326 GCA_964599505.1 uncultured Nitrospirota bacterium
CTGCGGCTGGCCTCTCCTCCTCCAGGGAGCACTGCTGGCCACCGCCGGCCTCCACGCCCTCTTTCTCGCGGGCGGCGACCTGTGGCGCAGGCGCGATGCCGACGCCATCCTTCTCGTCACCTGGGTCGGCGGAACCTTTGCCTTCGCGGCGGCCGTCAACTGGACTACCAACGGCCGGGCGATGATGCCCCTGATCCCCCCGGTGGCAATCCTCTTCGCCCGTCGCCTCGGGGTGGTTGAGGGGGGGGTACCCCGCTGGCGCCCCCTCGCCGTCCCCTTCAGCGCCGCAGCCTGCCTTACCCTGGCAGTGGCCCACGCCGACACTTGCCTTGCCAACGCCCAGCGTACTGCTGCGACGGCGATCACCCACGAGCTACGTCCCTACCCGGGAGAGATCCACTTTCAGGGCCACTGGGGCTTCCAGTACTACATGGAACAGGCGGGAGCCCGAGCCGTCGACTTTGAGGAACGTGGAGTGATCCACCTCGGCGACTGGCTCGTTTTCCCCCAGAACAGCAGTGGCATCCGGAAACCGCGTCCCTTCTTCCAGTTCCAGAAGCGCTACGACTTCCCCACCTGTAGCTGGCTCGCCACCATGCAGCCACGCCACACGGGCGCGGGCTTCTACTCCACCATCTGGGGACCGCTCCCCTTCGTCTTCGGCCCCACACCCCCCGCCGCCTTCGGGCTCTATCGCGCCCTGGGTGGGTAGAGCGGTCGATCGTCACCCACCGCCACGACAGGCAGAGGCGTAACCGTTACCATGACTTGCTGCCGCATCCCCCGCTTCACCCCCCTTCCCAATCCCTTTCCGCAACACCCACCCATGATCAACGGAAAGCGCGTGGCGGTGATCCTCCCCGCCTACAACGCCGAGCAGACCCTGCGCGCCACCTACGCCGACATTCCGCACCTGATCGTCGACGACCTCATCCTGGTGGACGACCACTCGTCGGATCACACCGCCGAGGTCGCCCGGGAGCTCGGCCTGCACGTCATCGTCCACGACCAGAACCGCGGCTACGGCGGCAACCAGAAGACCTGCTACGCGGCGGCCCTGGAGCGCGATGCGGAGATCGTCGTGATGCTCCACCCCGACTACCAGTACACCCCGCGGTTGATCACCGCCATGGCGTCGATGATCGCCGAAGGCGAGTTCGACGTGGTCCTCGCCTCCCGCATCCTCGGCATCGGCGCGCTCGCCGGCGGCATGCCGCTCTACAAGTATGTCGCCAACCGCTTCCTCACCGCGGTGGAGAACCTTCTGGTGGGCCACAAGCTCTCCGAGTACCACACCGGCTACCGCGCCTTCTCCCGTGAGGTCCTGGAGACCCTGCCCCTGGAGGCGGACTCGGACGACTTCGTCTTCGACAACCAGATGCTCGCCCAGGCGATCTACGCCCGCTTCCGCATCGGTGAGGTCTCCTGCCCGACCCGCTACTTCACCGAGGCGTCGTCAATCAACTTCCGCCGCTCGGTCACCTACGGCCTCGGCGTTCTGGCCACCGCGGCCAGCCTGCGCCTGCACCGCTGGGGCCTGGTCCACTCGCCCCTCTTCGATTTTCCGCCTCGACGACCCGCCCCGAAGAGAGATGCCCCCGAGCACGGCGCATAGGTGCAATCACCCCTCTTCCGGTGCGGCGCGCCGCGCCAGTCGGCGAAGGTAGAGGAGGGTGACACCAAGGAGCACCACCCCGACGAGCGACAGGATGAGGTGGCCGAGGCGTCGGCCGCCGCGTGCGGCGTCGCCCGCCGCCGCACCGGCCGCCACATAGAAAAGCAGCGGCGGGACCACCGCAAGGTTGCCCACGATGTAGTCCCGCCAGCGCACACCGCTCACCCCGAGACCGTAGCTGAGGGTGCCAAACGGCATCACCGGGGAGAGACGAAGCAGGGCCACCGCCCGCCAACCCCCAGTGCGGAGGGCCGCGTCCAGCCGCCGCACCCGCGGTGAACGGGCGAGCCACCGAGCCACCACGCCGCGCAAGAGGGTGCGGGCGAGGGCGAAGGGAAGGAGCGCCCCGAACCACAGCCCCAGGGAACAGACCACCGTCCCTTCGAACATCCCGTAGGTGGCGCCGGAGGCCGCCACCACCAGGGAAGCAGGCGGCAGGTTGGTGGTGCAGGAGAGGACCAGAAGCCCGACCACCGCCAGCCATCCCCACGGCCCCGCCGCCACCGAGAGCAGCCACCGGCCCTCCATCCAGACAACGAGCCGGCCCGCCGCTACCATCGCCGCCCCCACTCCCTCCCCCCCCCGCCGCACCCCCCCCCCGTTCACCACTTCACTCTACCCCCCCCAGGCCCGCCTCAGTACGCCACCGCA
>CAZRGD010000418.1:0-2304 GCA_964599505.1 uncultured Nitrospirota bacterium
CTGACTCAGCCGATCCCCTCCAGCTCCGCGACCCGGTCACGGATCCGCTCCTTCAGGCGCGACAGGGCGGGGAGGTGGTGGGCGATCGCCCCCTGCTCCTTCGCCGGCAGGGCCTCGAAGCGGCGGCCGCCGAGGTGGGCGTGGATCTCGCGGCTGAGGAGCTCGTGGGTCTCCCACGCCTCGCGCAGGTCGACGACCAGCTCCCGGACGTGGGGGAGGGTGGCGCGCGCCTCCTCCAGGGTGAACTCGTGAAAATCGGCCATGACGTGCTGCCTCACCCCCGCAGGGTGGCGATGGCGGCGCCATAGTCATCGGTTCCGAAGACCGCGGAGCCGGCCACCAGGACCGTCGCCCCCGCCGCCCGGACTTCGGCGCAGGTGGTCGGGTTGACGCCGCCGTCGACCTCGATCGCCACGTCGAGGCCGCGCTCGTCGATCAACCGCCGCAGGCGGCGGATCTTGTCGGTCACCGCCGGGATGTAGCTCTGGCCACCGAAGCCCGGGTTGACCGACATGAGGAGGACCAGGTCGAGGTCGTCGAGGACATAGTCGAGGACCGAGAGCTGCGTCGCCGGGTTGAGGACGACGCCGGGTTTCGCCCCCGAGTCGCGGATCAGGGCGACGGTGCGGTGGAGGTGGGGAGACGCCTCGGCGTGGACGGTGATCAGGTCGCTGCCGGCGGCGGCGAAGTCGGGGATGTAGCGGTCCGCCTCCTCGATCATCAGGTGGGTGTCGATGGGCAGCTCCGTGTGCGGTCGGATTGCCCGCACCACCAAAGGGCCGATGGTGATGTTGGGGACGAAGTGGCCGTCCATCACGTCGACGTGGATCCAGTCCGCCCCCGCCGCGGCCACCGCGCGGATCTCTTCCCCGAGGCGGGCGAAGTCGGCAGAGAGGATCGACGGGGCAATCAGGACGGCCATGGGGGGCTCCGGAGGGGTGATACGGCGCTCGCTCAGGATGCCCGAAGGGGCGGCGTGTTCGCCACCGTGGGGAGCAGGCCCATCATCGTCGGCTGAGGGTCTCGCGCAGCCTTCCAGGCCCCCGCCGTCCTCCGGTCCACCGCCAGCGACGCCCTATCCCCCCGGCCCAGCTCCCCCCTGTCTCCTGTCTACTACCTACTGTCTACTCGATGGGAGACCGACGATCAGGAGCAGCCGCGACCGTGTCCCCCGTGGTGATACACGACCAAGAGGCTCACCCGCGCCGCAGGCGGGCGACGAAGAATGCGTCGACGTCGGCGCGGTGGGGGAGGGTGCGGTATTGGCCCGGTGCCACCTCGGCCACCGCCTCCGGGACGGTGGCCAGGGGTGCCGGGGCGAAGGTGTCGTTGTCGGCGAGGAAGCGGGCGATGACCTCCTCCCCCTCCTCCGGCTCGGTGGAGCAGGTGGCGTAGACGAGGGTGCCGCCGGGGCGCAGATGGTCTGCGACGCGCCGCAGGAGGCGAGACTGGAGGTGGCCCGTCTCGACCACCGCCTCGGCGGTGCGGCGCCAGCGGATCTCCGGGTGGCGGCGCATGACCCCGAGGCCGGTGCACGGGGCGTCGAGGAGGATGCGGTCGAACGGCGGACCCTTCGGGAGGGTCGCCGCGTCCGCCTCCACGACCCGCACGCAGGTGGCCCCGAGGCGCCGGAGGTTGAGGCGCAGCCGCTTGGCGCGGCCTCCGTCCAGCTCCACCGCCACCACCTCGCCATTGTTTCCCATCAACGCCGCGAGGTGCGACGCCTTGCCGCCCGGCGCCGCGCAGGCGTCGAGGATCCGCTCGCCGGGCGCCGGTGCCACGACCTCGGCGACCCACTGGGACGCGGGGTCCTGGAGGTAGATGCGGCCGTCGCCGAGACCGGGGAGGTCGGCGGGGCGGGCGCTGCCGGCGAGGACCACGCCGTCGCACCCCAGCGGCGCGGGACGGAGGGAGGCGCCCGCCTCGGCGAGGAGAGCCCCGGTCGTCTCGCGATCACCGCGCAAGGGGTTGAGGCGCACGGCGGTACCGGTGGGCGGAGCGTTCAGGGCGGTGAGCCACGCCCGCGCTTCCGCTTGGCCGTGGCGCGCCACGAACCGCGCCACCAGCCAGCCGGGCATGCCACAGGTCAGAGCGATCCCGGCTTCCCCCGCCGGATCGGCCGGCGAGGGTGGGGTGGAGGCGAGGCGGCGGAGCACCGCGTTGACGAAACCGGCGGCGCGGTCGACGCGCGCCGCGTGGCAGAGGGCGACCGACTCGGAGACCGCGGCGTGGGCGGGGATCCGCGCCATGCGCAGGAGCTGGGCGGCGCCGGGGCGGAGGATGTCCGGCGCCCGTCTCTTATAA
>CAZRGD010000419.1:0-2299 GCA_964599505.1 uncultured Nitrospirota bacterium
GTTGGACACCCCTCTCCCCGAGCCCCCTCCGCTTCCGGCCCGCCGCGCTAGCGGCCAGCCACGCCCACGACGCAGCGATCCCGATCACGCCCCCCCTCTACCTTTTTCGCGCAGCGAAAAAGGCCCCCTACCCGATCGCCTCTTTGATCAGCACCCCGAGCTCCGACGGGTTGCGGGTGGTGCGGATGCCGGCCTCTTCCAGGGCCGCGAACTTCGCCTCGGCGGTGCCCTTGCCGCCGGAGACGATGGCGCCGGCGTGGCCCATGCGGCGGCCCGGAGGGGCGGTGGAGCCGGCGATGAAGGCGACCACCGGCTTGTCCATGTGCTCCGCCACGTAGGCGGCCGCCCGCTCCTCGGCGTCGCCGCCGATCTCGCCGATCATCACCACCGCGTCGGTCTCAGGGTCCGCCTGGAACAACGACAGGCAGTCGATGAAGTTGGTGCCGTTCACCGGATCACCGCCGATACCGATGCAGGTGGACTGCCCGAGCCCCACCTCGGTCACCTGGTTCACCGCCTCGTAGGTGAGGGTGCCGGAGCGGGAGATGATCCCCACCCGGCCGGGACGGTGAATGAAGCCGGGCATGATCCCCAGCTTGCACTCCCCCGGAGTGATGACCCCGGGGCAGTTGGGGCCGATGAGGCGCGACTTGGAGCCGTCGAGGTAGTTCTTCGCCCGCACCATATCGAGCACCGGGATCCCCTCGGTGATCGCCACGATGAGCTCGATCTCCGCCGCGATCGCCTCCATGATCGCGTCGGCGGCAAACGGCGGCGGCACGAAGATGAGGGAGCAGTTGGCGCCGGTGGCGTCGCGCGCCTCGCGCACGGTGTTGAAGACCGGACGCTCCAGGTGGGTCTGCCCCCCCTTGCCCGGCGTCACCCCGCCGACGACCTGGGTGCCGTACTCGATGCACTGGGCAGCATGAAAGGTCCCCTCCTTGCCGGTGAACCCCTGAACGATGACCTTCGTATCCTTGTTGACGAGAATGCTCATATCAGCCCCACGCTCCTGTTCCGTTTTTCGTGTCTTTCTGCGGTCGCTACGCGACCGCAGCGGCGATCTTCTGGGCGCCTTCCCACAGGTCCTCGGCGGTCTGTAGCTTCACGTCGGACTCGGCGAGCATCTTGCGCGCCTCCACCGCGTTGGTCCCCTGGAGGCGGACCACCAGAGGCACGCTCAGGTCGACGAGCTTGGCGGCGTCGATGACCCCCTGGGCGATGCGATCGCAGCGAACGATGCCACCGAAGATGTTGACGAAGATCCCCTTCACCCCGGGGTCGGCGAGAATGATCTTGAACGCCTCGGCCACCCGCTCGGCGGTGGCGGTGCCGCCGACGTCGAGGAAGTTCGCCGGCTGGGCGCCGGCCAGGGCGATGATGTCCATGGTCGCCATGGCCAGCCCGGCGCCGTTGACCATGCAGCCAATGTTGCCGTCGAGCTTGATGTAGTTGAGGTCCCAGTCGCTGGCGCGGATCTCCAGCTCCTCCTCCTCCGAGAGGTCACGCAGCTCGACGATCTCCTTGTGGCGAAACAGGGCGTTGTCCTCGAAGTTCACCTTCGCGTCGAGGGCGATGAGCTGCCCCTCCTCGGTGACCACCAGAGGGTTGATCTCGATCTGCGAGCAGTCTTTTTCGAGGAAGAGGCGGTAGAGGGCGGCGAGCAACCGGCCGCACTGCTTCACCAGGTCGCCCGAAAGCCCCAGGGAGAAGGCGACCTCGCGGCAGTGGAACGGCTGCAGGCCGGTCACCGGGTCGATATGGACGGTGACGATCTTCTCGGGCTCCTCCGCGGCCACCTTCTCGATCTCCATCCCCCCCTCGGTGGAGGCGATGATCACCGGCATGCCGGCGGCGCGATCGACGATCATCGACAGGTAGAGCTCGCGGGCGATGTTCGACCCCTTCTCGACGAGGAGCCGCTGGACCTTCTTGCCCGCCGGTCCGGTCTGGTGGGTGACGAGGGTCTTGCCGTAGATCTCCGTGGCCAGCGCCCGGACCTCCTGCTTGGAGCGGGTGATCTTGACCCCCCCCGCCTTGCCGCGACCGCCGGCGTGGATCTGCGCCTTGACCACGTAGACCGACCAGTCCTGCGACTCGGCATAACCCACCGCCTCGTCCACATTCCCCGCCGCCCGCCCCTCGGGGACCGGCACGCCGTAGTCGCGGAAGAGCTCCTTGGCCTGATGCTCGTGAATGTTCATGGGGGTGGTCTCCTTGGGTCAGGTGGCTTCGTGGGGCAGGGGTGCGAAGTTGGGAGGATGGTGGTGGTTAGATGCAGGGGGTGGGGGATGAGGGG
>CAZRGD010000420.1:0-2285 GCA_964599505.1 uncultured Nitrospirota bacterium
CCTGCGCCGCTGATGGACCGGAGCCAGACCTCTGCGGCCTCAGCAACCTCTGTGGTGAACTTTCCCTTCCGGGCGACTCGCGTTCTAGTCCTTTTCCCCACGACACCCTCGATTGCTGTACCTCTTGCGGTGCGCCGCCCTGCGGTTGGCGCACCCTACGCTCGATCCGTATCCTTCGTCTTGGCGAGCGCCGCGAGTTGGGCCTCGGTGAGGAGGGGGACACTGAGCTTTTCCGCCTTGTCGCGTTTGGAGCCGGGCTTGTCGCCACAGACGACATAGTCGGTCTTGCGACTCACCGACGTGGTGGTGCGGCCGCCGTGGGCGTGGATCCAGTCCGCGATCTCGCCGCGCGGCCGTGACAGGGCGCCGGTCAGCACGAAGGTGAGGCCGGCGAGGGGCTGTTCGGTGGTCTCCTCCTCCGGACCCGCCTCCACCTGGACCCCCGCCGCCCGCAGCCGCTGCAGAAGCGCCTGGTTGAGCGGGTCGGCGAAGAAGCGGCGGACGGACGCGGCGATGACCGGGCCGACCTCGGGGATTGCCAGAAGCGTCTCCTCGTCGGCGGAGGCCACGGCGTCGAGGGAGGGGAGGGCGGCGGCGAGGAGGTAAGCGGTCTTTTCGCCGACGAAGCGGATCCCGAGGGCAAAGAGGAGGCGGGCGAAGGGGCGCTGCTTCGCCTGCTCGATGGCAGCGAGGAGGTTGTCGGTGGACCGTTCGCCCATCCGCGCCAGTGCCGCGATCGCCTCGCGGTGGGCGCCCAGGGAGAAAAGATCGGCGTAGTCGTGGAGGAGACCCACATTTTGGAGCTGCTCCACCAGGGCGGGGCCGAGCCCCTCGATCTCCATGGCGCGGCGGGAGGCGAAGTGGAGGATGACCGCCTCGCGCTGCGCCGGGCAGTGGATGTTGATGCACCGGTGGGCGACGCCGTCGGGGTCGCGCACCACCTCACCGCCACACGCCGGGCAGGCGGTGGGCATCACGAAACGTGGTCCGCGGCCGGGTCGGTCCGGTTCGAGGACTGTCACCACCTGCGGGATGATTTCGCCCGCCTTCTCGATCTCGACTCGGTCGCCCGCCCGCACGTCCTTGCGGTCGATCTCGTCCTGGTTGTGGAGGGTGGCGCGGCTCACCGTGCTGCCGGCTAGGGCTACCGGGGTGAGGTGGGCGACCGGGGTGAGCTTGCCGGTCCGTCCTACCTGGACCTCGATCCGCTCCACCGTGGTGGTCGCGCGGTCCGGGGGAAACTTGAAGGCGATCGCCCAGCGCGGCGACTTGGCGGTAAAGCCGGCGGCGACGCGCTGGGCCGGGTCGTCCACCTTCACCACCACGCCGTCGGTGAGATGGTCGAGACCGCGGCGCTCGTCCTGCCAGCGGCGGCAGTAGGCGATCACCGCCTCGATGTCGACGCATCGTTGGTAGTGGGGCTCGACCGGAAAGCCCCAGTGGGCGAGCCGCGCCAGGGTTTGGTGGTGCGGGGTGTCGGCCGTTCCGTCGACGAAGGCCTCGTAGGCGAAGAAGGCGAGGGGACGGCGGCCGACCTCGCGCGGGTCGAGGGTTTTCAGGGTGCCGGCGGTGGCGTTGCGTGGGTTGGCCAGGGGCTCCTCGCCGTCGGCCAGACGCCGCTCGTTTAGCCGCGCGAAGGCGGTGAGTCCCATGTAGGCCTCGCCGCGCACCTCCAGGTCGGCCGGCGCCCCGTCGATCCACGGCGGGATCGCAGCGATGGTACGAACGTTGACGGTGACGTCGTCACCGCGGGTGCCATCACCGCGGGTGAGGGCGCGGGAGAGCTCGCCGTCGCGGTAGCGGAGGGAGAGGGCGACGCCGTCGATCTTCATTTCGCAGACGTAGCCGTGTACCGGCTCGCCGAGGAGGCGGGTGAGGCGGCCGTCGAAGTCGGCTAGCTCCGCCTCTGAGTAGGTGTTCCCCAGGCTGAGCATGGGGAGGGTGTGGCGGACGGAGACAAAGCCGTGGCCAACGAGGTCGCTCCCCACTTTCTGGGTAGGGGAGTCAGGGGTGATCCACCCGGGGTGGGTTGCCTCGATCGCCTGGAGCTCGGCAACGAGGGCGTCGAACTCGGCGTCGGTGTAGCCGGTGGCGAGCCCCTGGTAGTAGGCGGCGTTGGCGGCGTGGATCTGCTGCCGCAGGGTGAGGAGCCGCTGTCGCTCCGTCGAGATCGCCATGGTCGTCTCCCCTCCACGGCATTGAGGCTCAGCGGAAACAAGATGTGGCACCAGACCGTAGGGTCGGCAGAGGCCGACCGACGCCGTCATTTCAAGAAGTTACGGTGC
>CAZRGD010000421.1:0-2277 GCA_964599505.1 uncultured Nitrospirota bacterium
CTTTCATTGCCACATTTCTTGAAGAAATGTGGCAATGAAAGACCTGACCCCAAAAAGCTCTACACCGCCTGTAGAGGCGCGCGGCTGGCGAGCATCCGTTTGACCCCGACGGTGGGGAAGCGGACCGAGACCTTGAGGTCGCTGCCGTCGCCCTCACGCGCCACGACCTTGCCGTTGCCCCAGCGCGGGTGGGTGACCTGGGCACCGAGAGGGAAGGGGTCGTTCACCGGTGCCGATCGCAGGGTGGCGACCGGGGTACGGCGGGGCAGCGGGGCGGCCATCCGCGGCGGCGCCGCCAGGGTAGGTGGGGTGTCGATCTCCAGGAGCGACTCGGGGATCTCGTCGAGGAAGCGCGACGGGTTGTTGTACTGCACCGACCCCTGGAGGTGGCGGCGGGTGGCGAGGGTGAGGTAGAGGCGCTCCTTCGCCCGGGTGATGCCGACGTAGGCGAGGCGTCGCTCCTCCTCGATCTCCTCCTCCGAGCCCTGCGACATCTTGTGCGGGAAGAGCCCCTCCTCCAGGCCGGTGATGAAGACCACCGGGTACTCCAGCCCCTTGGCGGCGTGCAGGGTCATGAGGGTGACCACCTCCCGGTCGTCGGCCGCCTCGTCGAGGTCGGTGACCAGGGAGATCTGCTCCAGGTAGGCGGCGAGGTCGATCTCCGGGTCGTTCGCCACCGCGCGGGTGATGGCGGTGGCGAGCTCCTGGACGTTCTCCACCCGGCTCACTGATTCGATCGTTCCCTCACGGGCGAGGTGGGCGACCAGGCCGGTCTCCGCGAGGACCGAGTCGAAGAGGGTTGGCAGGGGCAGGTCGGCGATCGAGCGCAGCCTGGCCCACAGGTCGGTGAGGCGGGCCAGGGCGTTGCGTGCCCGGCCGGGGAGGGTGGGGCCGTCGAGGGCGTACCCCACCGCCCGGTAGAGGGAGCACGAACGGCGCACCGCCGTCTGCCGCAACTGGGCCAGGAGGTTGGCGCCGATGCCGCGCGGCGGCAGGTTGATGATCCGCTCGAAGGAGACGTCGTCCTCCGGGTTCACCAGGACCCGCAGGTAGGCGAGGCAGTCCTTGATCTCCTTGCGCTCGTAGAACCGCTGGCCGCCGTAGACCGCGTAGGTCAGGTTGTGCGCCCTCAGGGTCGCCTCCATGACCCGGCTCTGGGCGTGGGTGCGGTAGAGGATGGCGAAGTGGGCGAGCGGCCGGCCGGCGGTGCGCTCCTTGGCGATCTCGTCGGCGACGAAGCGCGCCTCCTCCTCCTCGTCCATGCAGCGACGCAGGCGCGGTCGCCTGCCCGCGTCGAGGTCGGTCCACAGGGCCTTGCCCTTGCGGCCGAGGTTGTGGCGGATGAGGTGGTTGGCGGTCTCCAGGATCTCCGGGGTGGAGCGGTAGTTCTGCTCCAGCTTGAGGGTGAGGCAGCCGGGGTGGTCCTCCTCGAAGGAGAGGATGTTGTTGAGGTCGGCGCCGCGCCAGCCGTAGATCGACTGGTCGTCGTCGCCCACTACGCAGAGGTTGTGGTTGTCCCCCTCTAGGAGGCGGACGAGCTGGTACTGAGCGCGGTTGGTGTCCTGGTACTCGTCGATGAGGATGTGGGTGAAGCGGTCGCGGTAGTGGTCGCGCACCGACTGGTGGTTGGCCAGGAGCCGCACCGGCTGCATGAGCAGGTCGTCGAAGTCCGCCGCCCCCGCCTTCGCCAGCCGCGCCTGGTAGCCGCGATAGACCGCCAGGGTCGCCTGCTCGATGCCGAACTCCGCCGCCTCTTCCTCGTAGTCGTCGGGGCCCATGAGGCGGTTCTTCAGCTCGCTAATCCGCCACGCCAGGGCCGTGGGCGAGTAGAGCTTGTCGTTGATCTTGCGCTCCTTCATCACCTGCTTGATGAGCGTCAGCCGGTCGCGCTGGTCGTAGATGATCATCCGCGACGGGTAGCCGAGGAGCTCCCCGTGCTGGCGCAGGATGCGGGCGCCGAAGGCGTGGAAGGTGAGGGCCCACAGCCCCGGTGCCGGGCCGCCGAGGAGGGCGTCGATCCGCTCCGCCATCTCCCGCGCCGCCTTGTTGGTGAAGGTGACCGCGAGGATCTGGTGGGGGCGAGCGTCGCCGGTGTGGAGCAGGTGGGCGACCCGGTGGGTGAGGGTGCGGGTCTTGCCCGAGCCGGCGCCGGCGAGGATGAGGAGCGGCGAGCCACGGTGGGCCACCGCCCCCCGCGGGGGCGGGTGGGGGGCGGTGCGGTAAGCCGACCGCGCACATCCCAGCGCACAACCAGCGGAGCATGTCGGGGAGCTCGGG
>CAZRGD010000422.1:0-2277 GCA_964599505.1 uncultured Nitrospirota bacterium
CCCCTCGGTGGTCTACACCGCCCCGGAGGTGGCGTGGGTGGGGGCGCAGGCGCCGCCCCCAGGCGGCCGGGTGACCCGCTTCCCGTGGTCCGCCTCGGGCCGCGCCGCCACCCTCGGCGACCAGGGGGGGCTCACCCGCCTCGTCTGGGACGCAGACGGCCACCTGGTCGGCGCCGGGATCACCGGCTCGCACGCCGGCGAGCTCATCGCCGAGGCCACCCTCGGTCTCACCCTCGGCGTCACCGCGGCCCAGCTCGCCGCCACCTGCCATCCCCACCCGACGCTGTCGGAGACGGTGATGGAGGCGGCGGCCCTGTACACCGGCACCACCACCCATTTGCCGCCGGCGGGGTGAGGGGGGAGGGGGTTACCGCCGTCTCGCAGAGGTAAGTTTCCGTTATAGAAATTCTCGCCGGCAAGGTTGCCGGCGAGTTGCGTCATTTTTGTTGACAAAGACAGAGCGGGTCGATCAGGGTGTACCCCATGTCCACGCCGTCCTGGCCATCGACACCCCTGGAGGAAAGCGAGTCAACGGCCCGCGCCGGCCTCCGGTTTGGTGCCCGGGGGACCCACACGAGCCGGACGATGATGCTCGTCGAGCTCACCGAGCTACTCGCCGGCATGCCGGATGACGCGGAGCGCGCGGCCTACGCCGCGGCGATCGTCGACGACAACCTCCTCGGCAAGCAGACCGCCGCCACCCGCCGCCTCACCAACCAGCGGCTCGGGGAGCTCTACGGCCTCGACCCGCGCATCCCTCTCTTCCGGATCCTGCGCCGCCTCTGGGCGGTGGATGGGGCCGGCCGGCCGCTCCTCGCCCTCCTCTGCGTCCTCGCCCGCGACCCCCTCCTGCGGGCCACCGCGCCGCCGGTCCTCGCCCTGCCCGCGGGCGCGGAGCTGGTGCGGACCACCCTCCTCGACGCCCTGCGCCACGCGGTGGGTGGGCGGCTCAACGAGGCGGTCCTCGACAAGGTGGCGCGCAACGCCGCCTCCACCTGGTCGCAGTCGGGCCACCTCCACGGCCGGGTGCGCAAGCTCCGCCAGGCCGTCTCCCCCACCCCCGGCTCCGCCGCCTTCGCCCTCTGGCTCGGCAGCCTCGAAGGGCTCGCCGGGGAGCAGCTCCTCGACTGTGGCTGGGCGCGAGCCCTTGACCAGCACGGCCACGCCCTCCTCCCCGCGGCCCTGCATGCGAAGCAGCTTGGCCTGATCCACGCCCGCGCCGGCGGCGGCGTCGTGGAGATCGACACCCGCCCCCTCGACCCCGTCGTTCCGGTGCACTGATATGGGCAAGGTCGAAGAGCTCGCCGCCGCCTACGAGCATCACATCGCGGCCCCGTGGCAGCGCACCCTCGCCGGTGCCCAGCGGGTGATGGTGGTGGTCTACGACAAGGAGCTGGAGCGCACCCTGCGCGCCCGCCTCGGCCTCTTCGAGGAGGCGACCCGCCGCGGGGGCCACCCCTTCCACCTGGTGGACTGCACCTGCTGGTTCGCCGAGTGGATGGCGGCGGACGACTACCGCGACGCCTACTTCGAGGACCCCTCCCTCCTGGGGATGAAGTTCACCGGTGAGCTCCAGCCCGAGGTGGTGCGGCGCCTCACCCTGGAGCTGGAGCAGGCGGACGACGACACCGTCGTCCTCCTCCTCGGGGTCGCCTCCCTCTACGGCTTCCTGCGGGTCTCCGAGCTGATCCAGGCGGTGGAGCCGTCGATCCGAGGCCGCCTGGTGGTCCTCTTCCCGGGGACGAAGAACGACAACAACTACCGCCTGCTCGACGCCCGCGACGGCTGGAACTACCTCGCCCAGGGTGTGACGCTGGACGGGTCGGAGAGAAAATGACTTTCGGGAATTCACGCCCGGATTTGCGTCAGATTCGGTCGCGACGATTGAGCGAAACCGCAGGCATAGCAAGGCTATGGCGAGGATTTCGTGATAGAGGAGCGGCCGAATATGGCGTGAAGACGGGATGCGAAAACCGGAAGCCATTTTTTCTCCGGCCCTGCAGAGGAGGAGCCCCGTGAAGGTCTACGAAGCGCTCGACCGCGACCCGCGCACCGCGCGGCTGGCCAACAACGGCCAGGCGCGGATCACCGACACCGCCGACGAGCGGGCACAGGCCGAGCTGCGGGCCGAGCTGGAGACCTTCATCTGCGACGGCCAGTTCGGCGACGCACTGCAGCGCATCCCCGACCGCTACCTCGCCACCCTCGACGCCCCCCCCCCTGACCTCTCTCTTCTCCACACCTCACCCTGCCCCACCACCACCCGCCGTCCACCTC
>CAZRGD010000423.1:0-2246 GCA_964599505.1 uncultured Nitrospirota bacterium
ACGGCCATCGACCTGGACGAGGAGCTTCTCAACCGCTGCATCGTCCTCTCGGTGGACGAGGGCCGGGAGCAGACGCGGGCGATCCACGAGCTGCAGCGGCAGCGCCGGACTCCGGAGGGCCTGGTGGCGTGGCGGCGGCGGGAGAAGCTCCTGAAGCTCCACCAGAACGCCCAGCGCCTCCTCCGGCCGCTGCCGGTGGGAAACCCCTACGCCGCGCGGCTCACCTTCCTGGATGCGAAGACGAGGACGAGGCGGGACCACGCCAAGTACCTGACGCTGATCGAGGCGGTGACGCTCTTGCACCAACACCAGCGCCCCATCCGGCGGATCCGGGGGAGGGATGGCGAGGAGATCGAGTACGTGGAGGTGACGCCTGCGGACATCGAGCTCGCCAACCGCCTGGCGGCCGAGGTCCTCGGCCGGAGCCTGGACGAGCTGCCGCCGCAGACTCGGCGGCTGCTGGAGCTGATCCACGAGATGGTGACCGCCGAGTGCGAGCGCCGACAGATCGACCAGGCGGACTTTCGCTTCAGCCGCCGGGAGGTGCGGGAGCACACGGGGTGGGGCAACACCCAGCTGAAGATCCACTTTCATCGGCTGGAGGAGATGGAGTACCTGGTGGTCCACCGCGGAGGTCCCGGCCAGCGCTTCGCCTACGAGCTGCTGTGGACCGGCCAGGGCAGGAACGGAGAGAGCTTCCTGCTCGGTCTGATCGACCCGATCAAGCTGGAAAGATACGACTATGACGGCGACCGGTCGGGGTCTGGCGCCAACCGGTCGGGGTCAAAGCTCGACCGGTCGCCCCCCGGTCGGCCCCCGGTCGGGGGGGTGTCGGGGGGTGGTCGGGGTGAGGAAACGGCGGCTAAAGGAAAAAGTCTCAAGGACTTTCCCTCCTTAGCCGCCGATTCTGCCGAAAACGCGCTACTCGGCGGCAAAAAATCGGCGCTGTCGTACGGAGACGTACGTCGTAGGCGTAGGGCTCTCCCCTTAGCCGCTGCCGGTGGGGCGGCCGATGAGGAGAAGCGGCTGTGAGCACGCTCTCCGACCTGGCGGCCGAGTACCTCGAGTGGATGGGGGACAGCGGGTACTCGGAGTGGACGGTGCACCACCGGCGGGTGTACCTGGGGTACTTCGTGGCGTGGTGCGAGGAGCGGGGGATCTTCGAGCCCGGGGATCTGACGCGGCTGGTGCTGGAGCGGTATCAGAGCGCCGTGGCGCACCATGCGAAGCCCGACGGCGAGCCGCTGTCGTTTCGGGGACGGAGGATCCGGATATCGGCGGTGAAGGCATTTTGCCAGTGGCTGTCGAGGCAGCGGTACGTGCTCTACAACCCGGCGGCCGACCTGGCGCTGCCGAGGCTGGGGACGCGGCTACCGAAAGCGGTCCTGACGGCGGCCGAGGTGGAGCAGCTGCTCAACGTGCCGGACGTCAGCACGCCTCTCGGGGTGCGGGACCGCGCGGTGCTGGAGGTCTTTTACTCGACGGGGATCCGGCGGGGCGAGATGGTGGGCCTGGCGATCCCGGACGTGGACTTCGAGCGGGGGACGCTGATGGTGCGGCAGGGCAAGGGCCGGAAGGACCGCATGGTACCGATCGGAGAGAGGGCGCTTCTGTGGACCCGGCGGTACCTGGAGGAAGTACGGCCGTACCTTGCGACGCTGCCGGACGAGGGGATCCTCTTCCTGACCAAGTACGGCCGGCCGTACACGAGGAACGGGATGTCCACCCTGGTCAAGCGGCTGGTGGCGCGGTCGGGGATCGGCAAGCAGGGCAGCTGCCACATGCTCCGGCACACCATGGCGACGGTGATGCTGGAGGGCGGCGCCGACGTCCGCTACATCCAGCAGATGCTGGGGCACGCAAGCCTGAAGACCACCCAGATCTACACCCACGTGGCGATCCGGGCTCTGAAAGCCGTGCACGAGGCGACGCATCCGAGCGCCCGGCTCAAACGGCAGCGCAACGAGCCCGCCGACCAACGGATGAAAAGTCCGATGGTCGGTCCCGACGACGGGCCGAGGATCCTCCTCGACGAGGAACCGCCCGACGGAGAGGAGCTGCTTCTCTCCTTAGCTGCCGAGAGCGAAGAGGAGAGCGACGTCGCCGGCGATGCCGCGACGCCCTCCTGACGCCGTCACGGGGCTTGCAGCCCCACCCCCCGCCCGCAACCCCCGCGCCGGCGGCCCATCGTCGTCGAGGCGTCCCGGTGCTCGCCCTGCGGCCCTTCGGGCCTTCGGCTGCTGCGC
>CAZRGD010000424.1:0-2243 GCA_964599505.1 uncultured Nitrospirota bacterium
GGTACAGACCGTCCTCGGACCGCGCCGCTCCGTGGACGGTGGCGTCTCGTGGCAGCCCGCTTCCGGGCCGCCGCCCGCGGTGCTGGCCACCCCCCCGGCGGTGGCGGGGGCCGCGCCGGCCGGCGCGGCCAGGGCGTGGCTCACTGCCCGCGGCTGGCCTACCTGGGAGCGGTTTACCATCGACCTCCACGGTGGCCACCTCCTCGGCGGGCGGTGGCGGGCGGTGGTCCTCTTCTCGTGGCTGGTCCTCCTCGGCCTGGCGATCAGCGGCCCGCTGGTGGCCCGTGCCCGTCGCCGCCACACCCGCGAGCGTGCGGCGCGTGCACGTGCACGCGCCACCCGCGCGACTCGTCCCCCCTCCGAGTCGCACGACCACGGCGCCGTGCAACTCACCCAGCCTGCCTCCAACGAGGCGCGCTGATTCGTGGTTCACGCGGGGATAGACCCGGTGAGCTGTGTCCATAAACTGAGAATGAGTCTCATTACCCAACCAAAGGAGTCCTGTACCATGCACACCTTTCGACCGATCACCCTCTCCCTCCTTCTCCTCCTCACTGCCGCTGTTCCGGCCGCCCGGGCGGCTACCGTGGGGGAGCTGGAACAGCGCCTCGACGCCCTCGCCGCTGAGCTCGCCGCCCAGCGTACCCCGGCCAAATCGAGGGTGAGCCTCGGTGGCTACGGCGAGGTCCACTACCACAACTTCGATGGCAAGCGCGACGACGGCGCGGACGCCGGCCGCACCGACCAGATCGACCTGCACCGCTTCGTCCTCTTCGCCGGCTACCAGTTCACCGACACCGTCTCCTTCCGTTCCGAGCTGGAGGTGGAGCACGCGGTGGCCTCGAGCGACTCCGAGGACCCGGGCGAGGTGGAGATCGAGCAGGCGTACGTCGAGTGGGCGGGGAGGCCGTGGCTCGGGGTGCGCGCCGGCCTCTTCCTGGTGCCGGTGGGGATCCTCAACGAGACCCACGAGCCGCCCACCTTCTTCGGGGTGGAACGCAACCAGGTGGAGACCCGGATCATCCCCACCACCTGGCGCGAGGCGGGGGTGCAGCTCTTCGGTGAGGTGGCCGAGGGGATCTCCTACCAGGTGGGGCTCCATAGCGGCCTGGCACTGGAGCCGGGCAGTGATGCCCGCGGCGGCATGCGGGAGCTGCATCAGGAGGCGGCGGAGGCGACGGCGGAGCGTCTCGCCGTCTCCGCGGCGCTGCGCGTCGCCCCGCGTGGGGGCCTCTCCGGGGGCCTCTCCCTGGTCTACCAGAATGACCTCACCCAGGGGGCGGGTGCGGAAATCTCGGCGTTGCTCTCGGAGGCGCATCTCCAGTACCGCCGCGGCCCGTTGGAGGCGCGCGTCCTCTACGCCCGCTGGGACGTGGACGGTGCGGACGACTTCTTCGCCGACGGCGGCGGCCGGATCGCGGACACCGAGCAGGGTTGGTACGTGGAGGCGGCCTACCACCTCGCCCGCTTTCTCCCCGGGGCGCAGGACGTCGCCCCCTTCGTCCGCTACGAGCGGCTCGACACGAATAACTCCGTCCCGACCGGGGTCAGCCGTGACGAGAGCCGCGATGAGCGGGTCGCCACCGCCGGGCTCAACTACTGGCCGGTGCCGCAGGTGGTGGTGAAGGTAGACGTGCAGGACTTCCACAACGACGCCTCCACCGGGCTGGACCGGTGGAACGTCGGCGTCGGGTGGTGGTTCTGAACTCGGAAGCCTCGGAAGAGGGCAAAACCACGAAGGACACGACGAGCACGAAGGGGTGTGACATGGACGGATGCAGACGCCGGTGGGGTGGACGATCGCGACTGAGATCTGCGCCCTCCCCCTCCGGGGGAGGGTTGGGGTGGGGGCGGTCGGAATCGGCAAGCAGGTGGGTTGACCTCCGATGGTTGCCCCGCCCGGCGATCCCCCTCCTCCTCATCGTCCTTACCCTCTTCCTCGCGGCGCCCGCGGGCGCCGCGAGGGTCTACGCCACGGCCGAGGAGGCGCTGGTGCGCCACTTTCCGCCGCCGGCGACCACGGTGCGCAAGGTGGCGTGGCTCACCGCGGCGCAGGCGCAAGAGATCGAGCACCGCAGCGGTGAGCCGCCGCGGCGGGTGATCCCGTACTACGAGGCGCGGCAGGCAGGCCATCTGATCGGCTATGCCTTCGTCGACGACGTCATCGGTCGCACCGAGCCGATCACCTACCTCGTCGCGGTCACCCCTAGCGCCACGGTGATCGGCGTCGACCTCCTCACCTT